>DAHVOH010000202.1 GCA_027318915.1 Clostridiales bacterium | reverse complement strand
TTGGGGCAACCGCTCGACCTACAAGAACGGAGCGGCCACCTCGATGTGGAGACCTGGTCACCTCGGTGGCCGCGCAGCACGGGGCGTGTCGGGGCGCGTCCCCCCGCCCCGACACGACCGGCGCATGAATCGGCCGAGCCACCGCAGCCTGCCGACGTCGGCTGACAATGCGCCGCTAAGAGACTTGGCTCAGCATGGGGCCGGAGGGATTGGCCGGCGATCCCCGCCTCAAGAGGAACCCGGCCCACCAAAGTTCCCACGCCACCGCCAGCACGGCCGCCAGGCGCTCCAGGAGACCGGACGGGCCCCCAACCCCCGCCGCCACCACGAAAGCCGGCAACAGGACCGCGATGGCAAGACCGGTGGCCCCAGAGTACCAAGCGGGGCGCCGCCACCGGCCGTCGGCGGGAAGAGATCGCGCCACGGCCCAGCACGACGCGACGATCGCGAGGTAGAGAACCGCCGCGCCCAGGATATGGACCACGCCCACCGGCGTCAGATAGCCCCACGGACTGGGAATTCTGAAGTCTCCGGGCGGCGCGAGGCCCTGCTGGATGAACAGTCCGGTCACCACCAGACCAATTCCCATGGCGAGTTGACTGCGGAAGAGCGCCGCGGCTTGCGCCCACACGCGGTGGAGCGCCCAGGCGAACAGCATCGTGAAGACCCCTCCGAGGACAAGGCTCAGCCGCAGCAATGTTCCGGCGGCCCCCTCGCTCAACAGACTGATGGACTGCTGCCAAGGGTTGACGGCCCCGTGGGTAAAACTCTCGCTCACCACGGCGGCCGTGACCACCAGCGGACCCAGCACGCCCGCCCAAAGGAGTGGACGGTCCGATTTCCGACCCGGTGCGACACGCGTCCGCATCTCTTCGCCCCCCTTGCGGCGCCCCAACGCCGCAAGCCAAGGACGGGCGCCGGAGCCGATGCTGGCTCCATTATGCGCCGTCCGCCGGCGTCCGGTCATCGCCCATCCCGGCCTGCAGTGCGTGCGACCCAGATTTCACGGCGCCCGCCCCAAGAGCCGCGGAATCGGACAGCCGTCTCCCGGCGCTCTATGCCCGTCCGGTCTCGGGCACCGGCGTTCGGCCCCGTCCCCAAGCTCCCAAGACCGCGCTCGTGACAGCCGGTCACATCAAACCTTAACGAACGACTCAACCGGTCGCAATCTGGCCTTAACGGCGCTCGGGCATACTGCGGGCGGACGGAACCAAAGGGCCGCGAAGCCGGAAGACCAAGGAGGCGGTGGCATGCGGGGGACGCCCGGTGAGAGAGTCTACTCCGGCCGGGACCGGGGGACTTGCCAGGAGCGAGGCCGCAAATCCCGGGTCCGTGGAAAAACTTGCGCTCGGATTGGCCAAGCCCGGGCTGAACACGCTACACTTTCCCACAACGGGTGGGTTAAGGCGTGTGCGCTCGGCGGGGTGGTCACCGGCAGCGGAACACGCATGGGCATGACATCCGGGCCTCGCCTCACGGCAGAGGTCCCGGCGGTGACTCCCGGGCTGCGGGCCACGCGCAACGGGCCGGCGTGCATGGTGGGAGGGACCGCGTCCGGTGCATCGGCACCGACCCCGCCCACTGCAGCGCGTCCCGTTAGGTTCGCCGTCGGGTTGAAATTCCTTGGATCGCGTCCGCCGTTCCGGCCCATCTACAGGAGCCAGTGGGGTGCTTCGGCAGAGGTGACGGGTACATGAACGCGAGCGTGGCGGCAACAGCGCCGGATCCACTGCCAATCCGAATCCGGCTCCCCAACGTGCTCTTCGACTGTCCGCACCACGTTCTCCCGAGCTCCGCTATCCGTCCCGCGGGCGGACCGACGTGCACTGCGCGCGCAGGCCGGTTGCCTTTGGCGCGTCGGGGGCACGAAAGCGCCGGATTGTGCCGCAAGCCCCCCGGGCCGCCGTCGTCACCCGATGCTCGGCCCACGGTCCAAGACCGCAACCGAGGACGGATACCTTGGGTGTCGAACGTCGTCTCCGCCGGGCGCTCAGACCGTCCGCACGGTTGCCGCGCGCCGGGCCCGCGGGGGCACGGAACGGGCCGGACGCTGCGCACCCTTCACGCGTTCCACGACTCCATCCAGGAATCCCGGAATCCACAATCCAAAGGAGGATCTGCGTGAGTAACGTCTCTCACATGCGGCGATGGGCGCGGGCGGGCCTCATCGCCCTGGGGCTGGGGGCGGTGTTGGCCGGGTGCGGCGCACAGGCGGCCAGCTCGCCGCCCAAAGCCCATGCGCCGGTCTCGATTGTGTATTGGGCCGGCCACGCCTCCGGGGCGCTGCACGCGGCGGTGGTGGCGGAGGTGGCCCAGTTCAACCAGACGCACCCCGGCATTCACGTGACCTTCGTGGTGCGCGGCGCGTCTCACCATGGGCTCGAGGCCTTCGAAGCGGGCCAGGCGCCCAACGTGGGCATGGTGAGTGCCTACATTGTCCCGCAGCTGGTGCAGGCCGGCGCCCTGGTGCCCCTCAC
>DAHVOH010000201.1 GCA_027318915.1 Clostridiales bacterium | reverse complement strand
CTTAGGCCGAGTCCGGGGGAATAGCTCCCTGTCGTCGTCGTCGGAGGTCACTGTTACCCGGTAAGACGACATGATCGCGGGTGTTGACCAACCGATCGAGAATCCCTTCAGTTCAGACCCGGTTCGGAAACAAGGGATACCTGTCGTGAGGCAACCGGTTCGCGAGGCGGATCCAGGACTTGTGCTAATCGCGTCGGCGCACCCAGTCATCGAGGTCTGTGCATTGCTGGGGAGTTCACTCCCGGAGTCCGCAGTCATCGACGATGAGCCAGGCGGGATGGAAATAAACCCGTAACCGTCGTTCGTAGGTACCGTCGGCATGACCACCCCCGCAGTCGGCGAACAGGGCCGGCGCCCGACGCTGGATCGGCGAAGCGCGGCGGCGTCCAGCCGGCGGCGGGTCGTCCATGACGACGGCCCGTTCCACCACCGCGTCTGCGCGTAGATCAGAGCGCCGGCTTCGGATGCTGGGCTACGCATCCAGCAGGGCGGGACAGGCGCCGGAAGGGCGCGGCCGTGCGCTCGCGGAAAGGCCATCGTGGGCCACGATCAGGTCGGAGCTGACGTTATCGTCCGCCCACTTGCAACGCGGACATCTCAACGATCTAGGATTCAGCGGTCCCTCCACCCTCCGACGGTGGTCGGTTGGGCACCCCAAGGGGAGCCTTCATGCAGATGGGACACCTCGCGGCTTGGCGGGGAGTCTCTCATGCTGTCTCCGCGCCACGCGGGCGACTGCCGGGGTCGAAAGCCGCGCCGAACGGACGACCGAGAAGGATGGCGCGGCATCAGCCGACCGATGACGGATCCTCGTCCTGGCGTCTCGGTGGAGACCAGGACCCGGCCTGCCAGGCGGCGACCGTTTCTCGCATCCAAGCCACGTCGTCCGTCGACCGCTTGCCGGCCAGATCGCGGATGGTGGCGAGACCGGCCCACACCATGTAGGGGCCCATGTCCCGGAGGGAACCGGCCACGCTTTCATAGCCCGCCCACCACGCGGCCAGCACGGCCGGCACGACCGGCTGGAGCGGGGACCCCGGGCGCGTCAGCTCCAGAATCAGGAGCGCCGTCGTGCGGGCCACGTCCCGGCGCGCATCGCCCCAGCCCGCATTCATCCAGTCGACCACGGCCGTGATCCGGCGTTCGTCCGCCAAGAGGTTCAAGGGATGAAAGTCGAGATGAAGCAGGGTGGCTGGGCCATCGTCCGGGCAGGCGGCAAGCGCCGCCTCTTCGTCCGGAGAGTGGGGAAGGGCCCATCCGGCGTCTAGCCGGACGCCAGAAATTCCCGCACCGGCCCTGTGCAGCTGGGCCTGCAACGCTCCGGCGGCGCTCACCAGGTGATGTGCGCGGGCGGGATGTTCCTGCAGCACTTGGGCCAGCGGTGCGCCGGGTTCCCATGTGGTGAGCAACGCGGAGACAACGGCGCTGTCGGCACGCCGCAAGACCGTCGGGCACGGCATGGACGCCTGCCGGGCGGCACGGAGGTGACGCGCCTCCCGATCCAAGAGGGGCGCGTCGGTCGGCCGACCGACCCGGACGGCATACCGCCGACCGGCTGTGTCGGTGACTCGATACAAACGCAAGGAGGACCCGCCGACGGTGGGCGTCACTGCGCGGACCTTCAGTTCCAACACGGCGAGCGCGGTCTGAACGAGTCGACCGGGTTCCGAACGGCCCATGCCAGCCTCCTTCCCGGCGCCTGCATCAACGAGTGGATCGCGCGCACCCCGCGCGATGCCGGGACACGTCTGTCGCGACGAGCGTAGCACAGCAGCCCAGGAGAGTCGATGAACCGACCGGAGGGGGTCTTGGCAGTGCGGGGCTTCCGCTGCGGACGTTCGCCCGCCCCCGATGGCGATAGTGGCCGCCCCGGGAATCGAAAGCCGCCGGCAATAGTCGCAGTGTGTGATCCGGTGGCTGGAGCCACCGGTTTTCGCCGTGTGTCCTGTCCGCCCGGACATTTCTGGTCCAGGCGACCGTCGCGTCGGCTCGTCTTGGGTCGCTTACACCGCAGGACACGCCGACCATTCTGGCATGGTCCGTCCGCCTGGCCCGCGGTCCCCTACTCCAGTCGGGGTACACAACTGCCCGACTCGAACGCGCCGTCGCCGACGCGGCCCGTGCGCTCGGTAGAGAGCGCTGGGTTCGTTGCCGGCGGGGCGTCGAACGCGCGCATCGTCCCCGCCATTACGGCGGATGGACGGCGGAGCGAGACGTCGGCGAAGTCGCCGAGGTGACGCCGTACGGGGACCTGGGGGGGTGGCCGCCGGGGACCCGCTTGCTGGTCCGCCGCGAGATCCCGCATCCGGGGGCCCAGCTGACCTTCACGGATGGGCACGGCTAGCGCTATCAGTTGTGCCTCACCAACCTGGCGGACCCGGACATCGCCTTTGGCGAGGCGCTCTATCGGGGCCGGGGCCGCTGTGAGCCAGTCATCCGGGACCTGAAGGACACGGGGTTGGCCCATCTGCCGTCGGCGGCGTTTGTCGCCAACGAAGCCTGGCTGAC
>DAHVOH010000200.1 GCA_027318915.1 Clostridiales bacterium | reverse complement strand
CGTCGTCGGCGATGAACAGGTTGACGCGCGGCAGCTGCAAGGCCTTGCGCAACGGCTCAAGTTGATACGCGTCAAGCTTGATGCCGGCACGGAACGGGGCCTGCAGCAATGCGGGATCGGTGGCCGTGACAGCGGACCACCGCAAGGTATGCAAATAGGCGGCGAAGCTGTGGGGGTTGTCGAATGAATCCCCGCCGATGCGCTCCCAAAGATCATCCCCGACCACCGCGGCGTCGAGTTCGGCCTTCCACAGTACCTCCAGGCGCTCTCCCTGGGCGTCATCCTCAACGCAGGACAGACTGACCAGCGGAGATTCGTTCGGATCGGGCGGGGCGACCGTTTCCTCGACCAGCCAATGACGATGCCGAACACGGACGAATGCACCTGAGGCGGGGAGAGCGGAGGACACGGTCTGGTCTACGGCTCCGAAACGGGAGGGATGACGAGTCGGATGGCGGGCCGTCAGCAAGCCACGGGCAAGCCGGATCGGCAAGGCTTGGACTGGCGGTCGTGCAGTCGCGCAGCAACGGTACTGGGTACGCTGCGGTTATCCCGAAGAAGCCGCACCGGCTCTGGCGAGTTGTTTGTCGAGTGTGACGAGCCCGGCGCCCAGCCGCTGGGCCAGCCACAGATAGCTTGCATCGTAGGCAGTGAGACCGGTGGTCTCGGCGAGTTCCAAGGCAGCGTGGTGATCCACGGCAACTTCCTCGACGTTGAGCCGGTCGTAGAGGTGGAACGCTGCCGTCAGGGCGTCGCGCTGCTCCGGATGGCGGCGGCACTTGATGAGGCAGACGTTGGCCAGCTCGAAGGGCAGCAGCCCAGGCGCCACGAGGCGAGAGTCGGCGAGTTGCGCGGCTACGGCATCGGCCTCTGGCTCGCCGAAGAGCAGGGCGGCGATGGCGGAGGCGTCAACCACCTTGACGGGCATCGCGATCGGCGCGGACCAGGGCAGCGGCTTCGCTGGGGGTGTGGACGCCAAGGCGGCGCACCTCGGCCAGAATATCGGCGGGTGTGGCAGGGCGGTCCTCCCGCGCGGCCGCCTCGATGATGGCCAGCAGTTCCCCCTGTAGGGAGCGATGATGCCGCTCGGCCCGCTGCCGCAGCCGGTGGACGACCTCGTCTGGCGCGTTCTTGATGGAGAGGTTCACGGGCATGGTTCCAAATCGGCTCCAAAATCGAATTTGTCAATCTGGCCGCGCGATGCGGGCGCTGCCAGGGTCGGCCGCTGGGCGGGAGGTGTCTGTCACCGGTTCCACGTGCGGGGCGATGTCTCGGGCTTGGCTGCCCGGGCGCTGGCGATCGACGGCCGCTTTTCCAGCAAGCAGGGCCTCGATCTCGGCCGACACCCAGTCGGCGGCTAGGCGCAAGGCCTCATCGATATGGACGTAGGCTGCGTGACGCCCCGGGCAGCGTGGCCCAAGAGGGTGGCGATCATCAGTTCCGAGAAGTCGAGATCGGCCGCCGCGCTGGCGAAGGTGTGGCGCGCCTGGATCCAAAGCCAACCTGCCCTGACGGAATCGAACCCGCACATCAGAACGTCGTGATGGTCTTGTTGTTGGTATGGGCCAGGACAAAGAGGCTGAAAAACATCTATTCTTGAACGTCTTAGCGGGCAAACGCGATTCCGCCCCTGGCCTTTTTGTACGCTACAGCTTCTTTTTACCGCCCATTCTTCGCCAGGACCCGCGACTCACCGACTGTTGCCCGGCCAGGACGCCTTTTACCATCCAGCGCGGCCATAATCCTGGCACCGATCGCGTCAGCCGCTTCATGAAGTGGGGAGGCCGCAAGATGGGCGTGGCGGGCGGTAGTCGCCGGTTGGGAGTGCCCCAACAGGGCGCCAATAACCGGAAGGCTCAGACCGTCGGCCGCGCCAACGCTGGCATAGCTATGTCGAAGATCGTGCAGGCGCAGAGCATCGATCTTGGCGATCTTGCATACGCGCTCCCAGCTCTTTCGCAGCGAGACAATCGGTTTCCCAGGACGGTCGCCCGGGAATACGTATTCCGTCCCGGCCATTCTGGGCAGCGTGCCGATAAGTTCGGCGGCGGCTGTCGACAAGAACACGGGCTTGGCACCCGTCTTGCTATCGGAAAGAAGCAACAACCGCCGCTCGAGATTCACGTTTTCCCAGCGTAGCGATAAAACCTCGCCAACCCGACATCCGGTGAGCAACAGCAGCCGCAGCGCCGCTATCGATGCCACCCTTGTCCCGGTCGGTGGGCGCCAGCCCCGTCTTCCCTCGGACGGTGGATCGGGACAGCATGCGCCGCCTCAGACGTGAGCGCGGCACCAAGCCGGGCCAGCTCGTCGGCAGACAGAAATCGCTCGACCTTGTGTTCGGCGTATCGCTTAACCCCACGGCAGGGATTGCTTCCCTCGGGACGGAGCTTCCAGTCTTCCGCCAACGCGAACATCTTTGACAGAAGGGCGTGGACCCGGTTGGCCACGATCTCGCCCCCTCGCACAATCCGCCGGCCCTGATGTTTGGTCTTTTCATCCTTTGCAGT
>DAHVOH010000001.1 GCA_027318915.1 Clostridiales bacterium | reverse complement strand
CCTTCCTCACTCACGGTACCGGAGGAGGCCTTCGGCACCTCTTTGGCCCGCCGGCGAAGCGGCGCCGGGTCCGTATTCACCCGAGTCACGTACTGCAGGAGGCGCTGCTTGTCCGGGTCCGCACGGCCGCGGTGGCAGACCAGACGCGGGGGCGTCATCGGGTGAACAGTGCCTGAGTGCCTGACCCCGGGGGGGTCGTGGTCCCTGGCCCTCGCCGGGAATGGACGGCTCCGTGCGTGGGATGGACTCGGCATGGGACACCGCCCGAACGACCCGCGCAAGGGTGGGCGGAATGACTCCGTTACGTGGAGGAGGCCGATGTCCGCATGGATCGGTTAACCCGGACCCTGCAAGCGGTGTGGCCCACCCATCCGCTCCTCCGCATATCCAAGCCTGACCAGCGCTCCGCGGAATTAATGGGTTGACCGCCACCACGCTCGTAGCGGAATGTGGCGATTTTCATCAATCTAGCCATCGTCGGCCCCTCATGAGCGTTTAGGGGCCGGTACCGACCGAAGCATCCCGTGGGCAAGTCCAGCATCGGGGACCCGAGTCAAACCGGCGCACCCCTGTGCGGCGCGTCTGGCCGCACGGCACGCCATCGTATCCACTGCCGGCCGCGGCCGTGGGTTGGTCGGCCGCCTGGCGGACTGTGGCTCCTGGGCCACAGAGCCGAGTGCGATTCGTTGTCCACACCGATGGCATGCCCGGCGGGGCCGGATCACGGCCCGACGTGGCCAACCGACTTGCCAACGACCGAAACGGCCATGGACGTCGCCTCGGCGACGCCTTGTCCGATGATGGGCGACCCCTGGCCCCGGCACATCCCCGCCATGGACATGCGGAGACCCAAACGCGACACCCCCTCACGATCGCCGCTTGAGTCGACGGGGGTCGGCTAAACGCCGGCCGGCCGCAGGACGGGATAGCCGACCTCATCCCATAGACACCGGCGCGGCAAGGTCCGCGTTTGGACCATCACGGCAAATACCCGGCCGTCTCGCCGCCGCGGTTGGACCCAAGTCACCTCGTTGCCCGATCCGGCCACAAAGACCTCCGGTCCCGCCGCGCGCAAGATCTGCTCTCCGTCGGCGGTGTGCAGCACCAGGGCGCCATCCCGCGCCCGGATCTCAATGTCTTCGCGATCCTCTCCCGAGTAGTACCGCCCGAGATATGGCGACAAGTCGTCGGGCGGAGTCGTCGGCGGAATGTCCGTCAACGGCGCGTCCGGGTCCAGGCCGAGCCAGCAATTGATGAGGGCGGCCCCCACGCGGCTCGCAGCCACCTCGGCCAAATTCATCAGCACGGCCACTGCCCAGCGCCGCTCGGGCACCAGAGCCACATAGGCCGAGATCCCCTTGAGTCCCCCGCTGTGGCCAATCACCGTGAGGCCCCGATACGGCGTCACCCCAAGACCGTAGCCGTAATCGTACCCGGGGCGCACGGCGACGTGGCCGTGCGTCATGGTGCGCACGCTTGCCGGCTCTAATAGGCGCGCCCCGCCGACCACGCCGCCGTCGGCAAACAGCGTCAGGTATCGCAGCAGGTCGCGCACCGTCGACTTCAAGAAGCCGGCCGCCACCAGGGCCGGCGCCTCGCGCCAGATGGGCGACGGCACCGGGAGGCTCGGGTCCTCGGATCCGTCGGAGCGGGCCGTCCGAGCATACAGCGTGGCCACATTGTCCAGCGAAGACAGCCGCTTGGCGTCAAACAACGTGCGCGACATCCCCGCTGGCCCCAGGATGTGGCGTTGCACGTAGTCTTCGTAGCGGGTGCCGCTGACTCGTTCAATCACGGCCCCCAACAGCCCGTAGGCGTCGTTCGAATAGCTGAACCATCGCCCCGGCGGGCCCAACCACGGGAACGGCAGGCGCCGCAGCAGGTCCAGGTACGTTGCCCGGTCATCGGCCGGCGGCAGCCCCAAGTCGGCCAGGTGCGCCAACTGGTCTTGGGCGGTCGGATCCAGCGCCATACTGCCGGCCATGGCCGAAGTCAGCAACGGCAGCGGGGGCAGGCCGGTGGTATGGGTCAGGAAGTGATGCAGGGTCAGCCCCGGACCTTGCGGCGCCAGGAATTCGGACAACTCCGGCAGATAGGCGCTGGCCGGCGCATCCAAGCGCAGGCGGCCCTGTTCCGCCAACTGCAGGATGGCCACCGCGGTCACCGACTTGGTGATGGATCCAATGCCGAATAGGGTCTCGCCGTCAATGGGCGCCTGACGTTCCCGATCCGCCCATCCGAATCCCCGCTCATAGACCAGGCGGCCATCCTGCGAAGCGGCTACCGCGACGCCGGGTACTGCGGTCGTCGCGGCGAAATCCTCCATCCAGGCCTCAAATGCCCTCGCCCCATCACCGTTCAGCACAATGCCACCCACTCTCCGTCCGTACGTCCAACATTGACGATCACGAATTGATGGCCGCCGCGGGGTTGAGCACCGCATGGACGCCGCGAACCCCATTGACCAGCTGGGTCACCCGCAGATCGACCGCGGCGGTGGCCAAGGCCAGGGCCTGCGCACGGTCGGGCACCGCATACCGCGAAACCATCAGGTTCAGCATCGCGTCCAAGGCGGCGATGGCCGCCTCATCCAAGTCTTCATGGAAGCCAAACGTGATCCATCCGACCGGCGTGAGGGCATGGGCGGAATCGATGGGGGGATTGTCCACCACGTCGAAAGCCAAGTCCACCTGCTCCATCGGACACTCAATGGCGATGCCCCCCACCTCGCCATCCCCTTGGGCGGCGTGGCCATCCCCCACCGAAAAGAGTCCTCCCGGCACGGGGATGGGCAGATACAGCACACTGCCGGCCACCAGTTCACGGCAGTCGATGTTTCCGCCCCATCGGCGCGGCGGAATGGTGGAGTGCCTGCCCGGAGTGTCCGGCGGCATGCCCATGACCCCCATGAACGGGGCCAGAGCCACTTGATGCCCGTATTGGTCGCGCGCAACCCCGTCCTCCACGTCCAGACGCCAATCCAGCCGCACCCGGGGGGATTCGGCCAAGCCAAGCCGGTCATTGAGTCCCCAACGGCCTCCGCCCGCCCCTGACTGACCCCAGCCGGCGGGCCGCACGGTCTTGATGTGCACCGCCAGCATGAGCCCCGGTTCGGCGCCCCGGATGGAGATGGGACCCACCAAGGCATGGCCGCGGTCGTTGACCGGATCGGGCCGTTCGAAGGGGGTTCCCGAGGGATCCGTGGTCCAGCTGGAAATCAGGGTGCGAAACCGCACCGTATCCCCGGGATCGATTTCCAGCACGGGCTCTCGCTCCCGCCAAAACGACCCGTGCACCGTGTGGCGATCCAAGGCCACTTCATGCAGTCCCATCGACCGGATCCTCCTCGCCGTAACTCGCGCTCCCCACCTGATTGACGTCAATCAAGACCTTGCCCACGCTCATGCCGCTCTCCACCAGCGCCTGCGCCGCGCCGGCCTGTTCCAGCGGAAAACGGGCGCTCACCGGCAGCCGAAACACGCCGGCCCGGAGCCACTCCAGCATGGCGGCGGCGACAGGGCGCACCCATTGGGGCCTCGTCCGTCGGATGTGCCCGAAGCTGTATCCCACCACCCGTTGATTTCTCGCGTAAAGAGCCGAGGTGTCCGCGACGCCGGCGGCGCCGACCGCTTGACCGTACACCACCAGGCGGCCAAAATCGTTGAGCACGGACAGATCCGCGGCGACGGCGTCGCCCCCGAGAGGATTGAAGATGGCGTCGACGCCCCCGCCCGACGTCACGTCACCCATCTGCTCCGCCCATGTCGCCCAGTCTCCGGTGATGACGGCGTCGGCTCCCAGATCGCGAGGCAGGCCGGCCTTCTCCGCATGCCCCACCGCCGCTATCACCCGACCCGCCCCGAGGTGGCGCGCCATCTGCACCAGGGCCGTCCCCACACCGCCCGCCGCCGCGTGCACCAGCACCGTCTCTCCCGGCTTGAGCCGCGCGGCGCGGGTCACCAGCTCATACGCGGTGGCGCCCACCAGACCCGCGGCCTGAGCCTGGGTCGCATCGACCGACTCCGGCACCAAAACCGCCAGTGTCGCCTCCACCGTGGCATATTCGGCATACGACCCCGACGGATACGCAATCACCCGCTGTCCCCGCGTCCAGCCGACGACACCCTCGCCCCAAGCCTCCACCACGCCGAGTGCGTCCATGCCGGGTATGAAAGGAAGCGGCCGGGCGCTGTGATATCCGCCTCGCCGCATCATGATGTCGGCGAAATTCACCGAGGTGCCCTGCACACGGATCAGCAGTTCACCGGCAGCCGGGCGCGGTGCGTCCACATCCTGCGCCTGGAGCACCTCCGGCCCTCCCAACTTGCTCACCACCACCGCCCTCATCCCGACGCACCCCCTTTCTCGCCGCGGCACCCGCGTCGAAGCGGCGGTCGGCCCGGCAACGCGCCGCGGATCCTCCGTCGGAACGTCTCGGCTCGGGGCTTGCACCCCTCCGTCATCTCAGCGGGCCAAGTCCGCCACCGTGCGCACCAGGTGCATCACGTCGGCCTCGTTGTTGTACACGTGGACGGAGGCGCGCACATGGCCCTCCCGCGCCGCGCACACGATGCCCGCCTGGTCCAGACGCCCCACGACCTCCTCGGAATCGAGACCGTCCACGTCAAACGCGACAATGCCCAATCGTGCGGACGACTCCCGAGGGGTGATGACGGTCACGCCGGCAACATGGTCCAACGCTTCCACCAAAGATCCGGACAATGCCAGGACCCGGTCCGTGATGGCGTCCCAACCCAGCGACTCGAAAAATTCCAGGGTATCGGCCAGGACATAAAGCCCGGGCGTGTTGACATGCGACAATTGAAACCGCTGCGCGCCCGCTTTGTAGACAAAGGGCTCGCCCGGCGACGGGATCTCCTCGCTAATCAGCGACGCATAGCCCACCATCGAAGGAATGAGCCGGTCCGCCACATCGGGCCGGACATAGAGCATCGCCAAGCCGAACGACCCCAGGAGGCTTTTGAACGTGGCCCCCATATAGAAATCCACGTGGGTCAAGGAGGGCCGGATCAGGCCCAGCGCCTGGATGCCGTCCACGCTGAGCAGCACGCCGCGCCGATGCAGCTCCGCGCCCAGCGCGTCAAGATCCACGCGGTACCCGGTTTGGTAGAAGACGTGGGACAGCGCAACCACGCGGGTGCGTGCCGTCACCTGGTCCAGCACCGCCTGCACGGACAGCCGGCCGCCGTCCGAACGGGCCTGCTTCACCACCACGCCTCGTTCGCGCAGCCGAACCCAGGGCAGGAGGTTGGACGGAAAGTCGTGGTCATGGACGACCACCTCGTCGCCCGTCTGCCACGAAAGTGAATGCGCCACGATGTTGATCGCCTCGGTCGTCGTCCCCATGAAGGCGAGATCGTCCGGCGACACGCGCAGATATTGTGCCATCCGCTCCCTGCCCGCCCGCTGCTGAGCCAACGCGGCATCATCCCGACGGGGGCCTGAAACCCGGTTCTGGAACGCGCGCAGATGCGCATCGGCCAGAAAATCCGGCATCGGGCCCACAGCCGACGAATTGAGATACGTTGTGTGCTCCATCACCGGAAAATGACTCCGCACCGACTCCCAGGACATCCCCATGATTCGGACCCCTCTCTCCTGCCTTAAGACACCGGGACCAACAGCCCCCGACTCTGAACAGTCGTCGCCCGGACGGAGCCGAACCGCATGAGGTCCGTGAGGAATGGCCACGCCCCGCACGAGGGCAGCCCGCCGTCCCCATCCCCGGCCGCGGCCGTACCCCCTGCGCCGCACCACACCCGGGAAAACACGTCCGCCGAGCACCGCACGCCGGCCTTGTCCCTCCGCGGAGACCGTGCGGCGAACCGTATGTCCCGCCACCGCCCCATCCCCCGTTTCGACCGGCCGACCGGGAGCGGTTGCCCGACAGGCCGCGTCGGCCGACGCCACGACGGCCATCCGGCGCGCTGTCCGCAGGAACCCTTCGCCACACGGCCGCGTTCTCCCTGGGCACACCCCATCAGTCCTGCTCTCCCACCGGACGGCAGCGGCGCTCCGAGGGGCGCCCGATGGGGCTCCACCCGGACACGGGAGCTGACGGCGAGCGATCGAGGTCCGTCGCCCATCGGACAACCAACGATCGGGGAAAGCAGGGATGGCGTATGATGTCAAGAGAGACACTCGGGGGTAGAGGTCGGCCCCCGCTGGACGAGAGGCAGGAATGCTGTGATGGCGCCGGAACTTCATGGAGTGGGTCGTCTGGATATCGCGGTGTCGAATGTCCGCACCAGTGCGCGCTGGTATGAAAATGTCCTGGGCTTGACGCCCGTGGAGACGACAGAGCGAGACACGTCGGCCACCGTCGTCCTGCGCCATCCCCACGCCGCACTACTTCTCACACTGCACCCGGGCCTGGCTGAAGTGCCGCAACCCACCGACCACCGGCACATCGGCATGGGACCCGTGGGATTCCGGGTGGCCCGTCGCGAGGATCTCGCGCTCTGGGCGGAACATTTTGTCTCCTTAGGCGTGGAGCATGCGCCCATCACGGATACCGAGGGCAGCGCGGTCCTCGCTTTTCACGACCCGGATCACATCGAACTCTCCCTGTGGTGGGAAGGTGACCCGCTCCCATCGGTGCCCGCGGGTGCGGATGCGGTGGAGCCTGTGCTCCGCCGGACGAGCCCCTACGGCGTCGCCGAGACGGTACGGCGAATCGTTTCGGCCGCTCGGTCAAAAGGTGTCACCGTCTTTGCCGAGATCGATCATGCCGCCGGCGCCCGGTCTGTCGGCCTCGAGATGCCCGAAACCACGGTGGTCATCCTGGGGCACCCAGCCCAAGGAACGCCGGCCATGCTGGCCGCACCCGACCTGGCATTGGATCTCCCGGCCAGGGTTTTGGTCCGTGAAAGCTCTTCCGGCAGCGTGGTGATGTACCAGAATCCCCAGGCTATCGCCGTCCGCTACGGGCTCTCGCCGGACGTCGGCGCCGCCCTGCAGGGGATCGGTCGGCTCCTGGAGGCGGTTCTGGCGTCCTGACGATCGACGGGGGCCGAGCTCAGATCGGACGGAGCGGGTACACCAGCTCCCAGTCCCCGCCGCGCAGCAAATCCGCCACGAGGTAAGTATGGTCGGCGCCCACGACCACCAAAATCCGGCGTCCCGCATGCCGGGCGGCGGCATTCCTGATACGCTGGGCCATGATGTGGTTGCGGCTCGTCCACTGGACCATGGCGGCAACGGGGTTGATCGAGGCGATCCATTCGTATTTGGCCCGAGCCAAGTCATCGTAGGCCTGCGAGTTGAAGGGGATGGCACTCTGGTCCCAGGTGGCCCGTATGCGATCGTCCCACTCCGCCAAGCGGGCCTCAAGCGCCGGGCGCGCGTCGGGCGAATAAGGCTCCAGAGGGTCAAAGTTACCCCATACGTCCAGTTCGCACCAGTCGATCGGCACAAATTCGATGCCCCGCTCCCGGCAAAGCGGAAAGATGAGCTCATCGTATTCGCTGGGCGGTTCGATGAAGTCCTCCGCCGTATACCGCGGATCTTCTTGAAGGCGCGGCCAACTCTCCGGCATCACCTCCCCGCAGATGACGTCGGGGCGAAACGCCGTGATGGCGTCTTTCAGGAGCGACAGCGGATAATGATACCGGGCGCGTAGAGCAGGATCGTGAGTCGTGCCCAGCACCCCGATGACCGTCAAGACTGTCCTGCTCCTCCCCTGTCCCACGGTGCGCGCGGGCCCGGCCGGGATATCAACGCTCCCGCCGCCGAACTCCCGATTGGATGACGGCGCTTCCAGACGTTCCCGGCACCGGCCGCTCTGCGGCGGTATAAGCCACCGTCGCGTCGATGGGGGCCGTTCCATCCGACCGTGTCAGGATACCACCCATGCTTCGGGGTGTCTCGCCCTGCGGGCCCACCCGCTTGCGCCTGCCCGGCACGGGAAATGGGCGGGCTCGATGTTCAAAGGGCAGCCCGGTGCAGGGGTTCGGCGGCGGCGAACTGGCTGTTGTACAAATCGGCATAGACCCCTCCGCGCTGCATCAAGGCCTCGTGCGTTCCCTGCTCGACAATCCGCCCATGATTCATCACCAGAATCAGATCCGCCCCGCGAATCGTGGAGAGGCGATGGGCAATGACAAAGCTGGTCCGACCGCGCATCAGGGCGGCCATGGCGGCCTGAATGGCCAGCTCGGTGCGCGTGTCCACGCTGCTGGTGGCTTCGTCCAGAATCAGGATGGGCGGATCGGCCAGAAAGGCCCGGGCGATGGTCAGCAGCTGCCGTTGACCCTGGGAAATGTTGGAGGCTTCCTCGTTCAGGACCGTGTCGTACCCGTCCGGCAACGTGCGAATGAAGTGGTCCGCGTGCGCCGCCTGCGCCGCCGCCACGATCGCCGCGCGGTCCGCTCCCTGCCGCCCGTAGGCGATGTTGTCGCGGATGGTGCCGTGGAAGAGCCACGTGTCCTGCAGCACCATCCCGAACAGCTGCCGGAGGCGCCCGCGCGCCAGCCCCGCAATGTCCTGTCCGTCCACGGTGATGCGCCCCTGCTGCACCTCGTAGAAACGCATGAGCAAATTCACCAGCGTCGTCTTGCCCGCGCCGGTGGGTCCGACCACGGCGACCATCTCGCCCGCCCGCACATCGATGTTCAGGTCCTCAATCAGCGGCTGGTCGGCGTCATAGCGGAAGCCCACATGCTGGAACGCCACGGCGCCCTGCGGGTTCGGGATGTCCGCGGCCGGGACCGGATCGGCCGGTTCCTCCGGCTCGTCCAGGATCTCAAACACGCGCTCCGACGACGCCAGCGCCGACTGAATCACGTTGGAGATGCTGGACAACTGGGTGATGGGTTGACTGAATTGGCGGGCATACTGAATGAAGGCCTGGATATCGCCGATGGGCATGCTGCCGCGCGTGACCAGAATGCCGCCGATGACGCTCACCAGCACGTAGCCCAGGTTGCCAATCACGTTCATCAACGGCATGATGATGCCCGTGACGAACTGCGCCTTCCAGGTTGAGTCGTAAAGCCGCGTGTTGATCTCCTCAAAGTGCTGGATGGAGCGGCGCTCGTGTCCGAACGCTTTGACGATCACGTGTCCCGTGTACATTTCTTCCACATGCCCGTTCAGCTCGCCCAACCGGCGCTGCCGCGCCAGAAAGTAGCGCTGGGAGCGCGTGGCGATGCCCTTGGTCAGCACGAAGCTGAGCGGCAGCGTGAGGGCAATCACCAGGGTCAGCATGGGGCTGATGGTCAGCATCATCACCACCACGCCGATGAAGGTGACGACGGCGGTGATGGCCTGGGTCAGGCTCTGCTGCAACGTGCTGCTGATATTGTCGAAGTCATTCACAAACCGGCTCAGAACCTCCCCGTGAGGGTGCGTGTCGAAAAAGCTGATGGGCAAGCGCGTCAACTTCCCCATCACTTGGCGACGCATGGTGTACACCGCGCGCTGGGCAACGCCGGCCATGACGTACTGCTGCAGCCAGCTGAAGATGGCGCTGGACACGTAGAGAAAAGCCAACACCGCGAGGAGGTGCAGGATTTCGGGGAAGTTGACGCCGCCACCCGGGACGTGGCGCATCTTCTCCACAAAGCCCTGGAACAGATCGGTGGTGATGTTGCCCAAGAGCTTCGGGCTCAGGATGCTGAACACGGTGCTCAGCATGGCCGCCGCCAAGACCACCGACAGCAGGAAGGTATACGGCCGAAAATAGGCGAGGAGCCGGAACAAGGTGGCCTTGGCGTTTTTGGGCTTCTCCACGGGCATGGCCAAGCCCATGGGGCCACCGCCGCCCCATCCGCCGCGGCCCGCTCCGCCGGGCAGGCCCGGCCGATCGCGGTTCTGGTTGTCGACGCTCATGCGATTTCCTCCGGCGTCAACTGCGACGACACGATTTCCCGGTACACCGCGCACGACTCCATTAGCTGTCGGTGGGTGCCCACACCGGCGACGCGGCCGTCATCCATCACCACGATCTGGTCGGCGTCCATGACCGTGCTCACGCGCTGGGCCACGATCAGCACCGTGGCCGCCTTCACTTCCCGCCGCAGCGCCTGGCGCAGGAGCGCGTCCGTTTTGTAGTCGAGCGCCGAAAAACAGTCGTCCAACACGTAAATCTCGGCGCGCCGCACCAGCGCCCGCGCGATCGCGAGGCGCTGCTTTTGTCCGCCCGATAAGTTGGCTCCGCCCTGCGCGATGACGGACTGGAAGCCATCCCCCAAGGTGTCGATGAACTCCGTCGCCTGCGCTGTCGCCGCCGCCCGCTGCACGGCGGCGTCGTCGGCGCCCAGATCGCCATAGCGGATGTTGTCGGCGACGGTGCCCGTGAACAGGACGGGGCGCGAGGGCACATAGCCGATCTTCGCCCTAAGACGCTCCTGGGACATGGCGCGCACGTCCACCCCGTCGACGCGCAGCGTGCCCCCGCTGACGTCGTAGAAGCGGGGAATCAGATTGACCACGGTCGACTTCCCGGCGCCGGTGCCGCCAATGATGGCGGTGGTCTCCCCGGCCCGCGCGGTGAACGTCACGTCGGCCACGGCCGGCTCCTCGGCTCCGGGATAATAGAACGTCACGTGGTCAAATTCCACTTGGCCCCGGAGCATTCCCGATTCCTGCGGCTCGGCGGGATCCGTGATCTCCGCCTCCATCGCCAGCACTTCGTTGATGCGCAGCGCCGAGGCCTGACCGCGCGGAATCATGAACGCCATCATCGACACCATCATGACCGCAAACATGATTTGCATGACATACTGAATAAACGCCATGAACTGCCCGATCTGCAGCGTCCCGGCATTGATCTCGAGCCCGCCGAACCACACGATCGCCACCGTCGACAAGTTCATCACCAGCATGACCGCCGGCATCACCATCGCCATCAGTTGAAACACTTCCACGGAGGTGTCCGTCAGCCCCACGTTGGCGTCATCGAACCGGGCCACTTCGTAGGTCGTGCGATTGAACGCCCGAATCACGCGGGTGCCGGTCAAGTTCTCGCGGAGCACCCGATTCAAGCCGTCGACCTTGTTCTGAATGGCTCGGAACAGCGCCAACCCACGCCGCATCAGGAGGTAGATGGCCAAGCCCAGCACCGGAATCGACACCAACACGATCCAGGCCAGCCGGGCGTCGGTGTAGACCGCCAGGATGATGCCGCCGAACGCGGTCAGGGGCGCCATGACCATCATCCGCAGCAGCATGTTGACCAGCTGCTGCACCTGCATCACGTCGTTCGTGGTGCGAACGATGAGGGATGAGGTGCCAATCTGATCGAATTCGTGCAGCGTGAAATCCTCCACATGCCCAAAGAGGCGGCTTCGGATGCGCTGGCCGAAGCCGGCCGTGGCTTTTGCCCCGTAGAGGCTGGCATAGACGGCCGCGGCGCCTCCGGCCAGCGTCACCGCCAGCATGAAGGCTCCCACGTGAATGATGTAGGGGATGTGGCCGGGGATGACCCCCTTGTCCACAATGTCGGACATCAACGTGGGCAAGTACAGCGACGACATCGTCTGCAGAAAGGTCAGCACCAGCACCAGGACGACCAGCGTCCGGTCCGGCTGTAGAAATTTCCATAATTTCAGCATGGTCCCCACGCTCCCATCGCCCTTGATGTATTCCCGAACACGCTCGCCGGCACCTCTTGACCGTCCGCGTCGCCCGAACGCCCGGCGGATCGCCGCCGCGCCCGCCGGCGGATTTGGGCGACCCACCGAGGACGGGAGCGGGCGGCCGGCGATTTGTCCACCCGCCGCCCGGTGGTATCTGCTAAAGTGGTCGCGACGCGGACAAGGGGGTGCAGGTGTGTCCTGGTGGGTGTCACTGTTGGCGCGACGGCCTCGACTCATCGTCGCTGTGTGGGTGCTCGCGGCCGCTTTGGCCCTTCCGCTCGCGCTTCATGTCACCCATCACCTGTCCTCGAGCGGATTTGAGGACCCCGCCAGTTCAGCGGTGTGGGCCAACAACCAAGTCAGCCAACTGACCCCGCCCCCCAGTCCCCATCCCTTGTTGATCCAGCGTCTGCCCCTGACCCGCATCGAAGACGTTGCCCGCACCGTTCCGACCGACGCCCGCCGTCTGTACGCTCTTCGCGCGGGAGGAATCCTGTTCCTGCCGCCTTCCGGCATGACGGTCGCGTCGGCCGACCGGTTTCAGCATGCCCTGACCAGCCAGGGTGCCCGCGTCACCGGTGTGAACACCGGTGCGGTGGGGCAGGAGGTGATTCGCGAAGCGACGCGCACGCTGAGTACCAGCGGTGTCTTGGCGGTCCCGTTCCTGATTCTGCTGCTGCTCTGGGTCTTCGGCTCGATCGCCGCGGCCCTGTTGCCGCTCTTGATGGCCATCGCGGGCTCGGAACTGGCGCTGGCCCTCATCGACCTGCTCGAGACCCACATGACCCTTTCGGTCTACCTGACGGACATTGTCAGTTTTCTGGCCCTCGGCGTGGGCATCGACTACGCGCTGTTCATCAGTTCGCGCTTTCGTCGCGAGTTGGACGACGGAGCCTCGACCCGGGACGCTCTCGCCGTGGCCATGAAACGGGCCGGGCGTTCGGTGTTTTATTCCGGTCTGGCGGTGGCACTGGCCATCGGCACCCTGTTGCTGGGCGGCACGGCCTATTGGCGCGGGCTGGCCGTGGGTGGAGGGGTTGCCGTGCTGGCCACCCTGCTGGCGACCCACTCGTTGTTGCCGGCCGTCCTGGCTTGGGCCGGTCCGCGCATCGGTTGGGGCACCCTGCCCCATCATCGCCGTCCCGATGCGTTTTGGCCCTGGGTTGGCCGTGCCGTCTCTCGCCGACCGTGGCCCGCGCTCATCATCGGCGTCATCCTCCTCTTGATCCCCGCGCGCCTCGGCGTGCATCTGGCCATGCAGACACCCGCCAACCTTGCCACCATGCTGCCGCCGTCCGCCGTGCAGCGTCAGGCGGTGGCCGTGCAGCAGCGCGTCAACGGCCCCGGCAGCATCGCCCCCATCGCCGTGGCCATCGACCTGCCAACCACCGTCAATCAGCCGGCCAGTTGGCGCACCGTGGGCGTGGTGGCCGACCGTCTCGAAAAATTGCCCAATGTCGCCGGTGTGGCGTCGCCGACCCTGCTGGGAATGCCCCCGCAGATGCTGGCGGCCGCCGCCGGACCCCACGGCTCGGTCTCGCCCGCCTTGGCCGGTCTTCTCAGCCACTTCATCCAGCCCCGCTACGATCCCCATCTGGTGGCACTCTTCGTCACCGCGCGCAGCGGACCCGACCAAGCCGCCACGCTCACCCTCATCCACCGCATCTCCCAGGTGGTGGGACGTTCCGTCCCTGCCTCCGCGCGCTTTGGCGTGGGCGGTCTCACCGCCGCCTTAGACAGCTTCAACCATCTGACGCGGGCCCGCTTACCCTGGGTGTTGGCTGCGGTCGCGCTGGTGGCGCTGGTGGTGCTGTTCGTCTCCACCGGGTCTCTGCTGCAGGCCCTGCTGGGGGTGGTGTTTGACGGTCTGGTGGCGTTAGCCACGGCCGGGATTCTCGTTTACGCGGTTCAGCACGGGCACTGGGGATTTGAGGCAGCGCCGCTGGACAGTTCCATCACGCCGCTCATCTTCGCGCTGCTGTTCGGTCTTTCCATGGACTACGAGGTCATTTTGCTCCACCGCATCCAAGAAGTGCTGCATGGCGGCGGATCCAGCCGCAACGCGGCCGGATCGGGGCTTGCCGCCACGGGCGGCATGATTACCGGCGCCGGGCTTATCATGACCGTCGTGTTTGCGGCGCTGCTGGTGAGCCCGCTCCAAATCATGCGGACGCTGGGGCTGGGGTTGGCGGCCGCCATCCTGCTGGACACCTGGATCGTGCGCACCGTGTTGGTCCCGGCCAGCATCGCCTTATTGGGTCCGGCCGCCTTCTGGCCCTTCGGACAGCGCCGGTCGCGTGTCGCTTCGTCGGCGTGAGGCGTCAAAAACCGGCCGGCCCGTCCCCACCGGGCCGAAGGCGCCGAACGGCAGGTGAAGCTCGGCCAACTGCGCTCCTGCACCCTGCCCTAGGACCCGGCGGCGCTCACGTCCCGCCGGGTCCTAGGGCAGCGGCGGGCGTAGCGGCGACCAGGACGATGGCGGTCAGGACAGCCGGCCAGGCCAGGCCCGAGAGCAGCGACACCCAACCGCTGAAGGCGGGCTGGAAGCCCACGACCGGCAGCAACGCCAGGCGCGGCACCACGGCCAGCAACAGGGCAACTCCCCACAGCCAGGTGGCGAGCGGCCTCACCATCCCCAGCAAGTCGTAGGTCAACGGCGCCAGCGCCATGAGCACAACCATGTCAGAGACGAACGCCAGCAGTCCCCAGGCCGTGTGCGTGACGGCCGGCGAGGATAGAGTCACCGCTCGCGTGTTCCAGGGACCGCCGCGCACGAAGTCCCCGGTTCCATCCGTTCCGTAGAAGACGCTGACGAACAGACCGACGATCAATCCGGCCTTGCCGGCGCCATGCCAACCGAGGTAGCAGGCCAGGGCGGCGCCGATGAACGCCAGAACGAACAGACCGTGGCCGATAAACGCATCGAACAGGTTGCCGAACAACGCCGGCACGATCAGCAGCAGCCAGTAGTGTCCCCACCGCAGCAGGCGATCGGCCGCCTGCACGTTGCGGTGCAGCCAGGCCGGTACGGCGACGGCGACGGCCGCCACCGCGAGGGTCATCGCCAGCAACGGGGTAGCGCCGGGGCCGAAGGGGGCGGCCCCGTGCAGGTAGCCGGACAGCGGGTCGACGGTCGCACCCCCGCCACGCGTTTCGGCCCACACCCCCCCGGTCAGCACCAGAGCGGCCTGCACGGGCAGCAGCACGCGGACGACGCGGCGCCAGCGTACGACGCCGAGGGCACTCGGACTCGTGACCGCCTGGTCCTCCACCACGCCCCACCCCTGCCGCGGCCTTCTACACGGCCGAGGGAACCTCCTTGGCATCCCGTGCCGCCCCTCCTGTTCTGTGTCGTGGGACCTGAGGATGGTGACGGAGAGCCGGCCTCCGGGCACGCGGTCCCGTCAGTCCCCCGGCCGGTCGGTAAGGTGGCGTGCCCTTCGGGAATTGTGCCGAGGATTCCTGCCGTCCGCGATCGGAGTGGGCAAAATTTTTCCATCGCCAGTCATCAGGCATGCGGAGCGGCGGGCGAAACCGAATCGACTGGGCGACGGGGTTCGAAAGGAACCGCGGACAACGCCCGGCGAGCGGAGTCCCCAGAACGTGCGGAGCGATCCGGGGGACCGGTCGGGCTCAAGCAGTCCGCTCGGGCCGGCGGTCCGGCGAATCCATCCTCGGCGACCGGCGGCTGGTCCCGCGTCGGTCGGGTCCCGTCCGACAGTATCCGACCGGCGTTCCGGATTCATGTCGGGTCGACACGGGGCTCAGGCGCCCCCGGCATGGGGGATGGTGGGGGACTCCGGGCCCGCGGGGTCGAGCAAGCCGCTGCACGCACGCGACCAGGTCTGTGAGACGAGGCCGCCATAGAGCGCCGGGTAGCGGAGGCGGTCCCGCGGCCGCTGGCCGGCGCGTGTTCGACGGGGGCCGCCCTGCTGTGGCGCCGTGGTGTCGACGAAGTGCGGGAGTGGGCGGCCAAAGGTCTCGCGGGGATCCACGTGACCATCGATGGGATAGCCGAAGCGCATGACCAACGTCGAGTCCGGCTCGTCGACGGCTCGGGCACGTTGCGCGACATTTTGAGCCGTCGACAAGCAACTCATGGCATCCTCCTCGTAATCCGAGTCAATGATGAGTCAGGCAACGCCGGCGAAATTGTGAGCCCGATTCACACGCTAGCCGATGCGGGCCTCGCGAACGATCCGAGCATCACCGTTCCTGAAACCCATGGCCATTTATACCACGCAGGCCGGACGAACAGTTTTCCCGACCGTTTGCGCCGGGGTGTCGCGCCCCGGTGCCGCGGTAAAACCATCCCAAGGCGGGCCTTCGCCAGGACCCGAGCCCCTGGCGGGTGCCGCCGAGGATAGGGGTTTCCCCCCGCCGCGGCCTCCCTCGGAGGGACACCGACCACGGACCCTTTCGGCCCGCAGCCTCTGGGCCACACGCCTCCAGTCGCTCCAGATGTGCTTCCCGCGATTCCTTGCAGGTGGCGGAAAGGCGGATCGGGACCGAAGACGCTCCCCAAATCTCAAGCCTCGCCGGGCTATCGCCACCGCCGCCGCACCGGGCCGCCCGGGAGAACAGCAACTGGAAGAACTTCCGGTAGGCGAAGGCCGACAGCATCCGGGCGTAGCGGGGCGATCTCTAGAAGCAGCGTTCAAGAGCATCCCAAGCGACTCCTCATAGACCCACCGGTTGTTGACTGA
Source organism: Clostridiales bacterium (assembly GCA_027318915.1). The sequence goes on along the minus strand of DAHVOH010000001.1, from coordinate 98,104 downwards.
AGAAGAACACCTCATGAGCTTTCGGTCCCTTCTGGATGTCGGCCAAGTGGCTGGCTTCCCCAGCGGAAAGCCCTCCAGCCGCGCCGGTACAATGATGGTATCGAACTCCGAGCGCTTGCTGGGCACCCCATCCGTGCTCGGAGTCCGACGGGCCCCTTGGGCTCAAAGATGCGGAACTCGACCACGGGCAAAATGGCGAGCCCTTCGGCCAGGAGGGCGTCCAGATCCGCTATTTCGGACTCGTTCCGGCGGGGTCGGTTGGACCCCCCGGGGATGCGTAACCGCACAGCGCCCCGCGTCCTTCGCCCGGGCAATGACGGTCGCCTCCCGTCATTTGACGTGAGCTTTGTTGAGGGGGGAACCGGCCGTTAACACAATCGCCCGCTCCCAGAACGCCAACCGTTGCCCATGGGAATCGACACGAGGGCGGACCGTGTCCGCTTCGCCGCGGTGCAGCCAAGGCACGTCCCCATCTTGTTGGTCGTCGTAAACGAGTGGGCCACCGGGGCGGACGCTACGTTTTTTCCTGCCGACCTGGTGATAGCTTGGCACGAGACCACCGATGGAAGAACGCGGAGCACGGTCTATTGCGAGCCTTCCTGGCCGAACCCGACGGCCGGCTGCCCTTCGCGAATATCCAGCGAACCGAAGCTTGTATCGGGCTCGCCCCATCGCCCCGCAACGGCCTGCATGAGCACGCCATGTCCGGACATCCGACGTCCAGCTGACACCCGTGGACGACCTCCTCCGACTCCCTCGGATTTCCACGCGTGTCGTCACTGCGGTTAACCATCGTTGCACGGCGTGACGGGCACTATCCTCCTCCCCCGCGTCTCACTCGCGAGATCCAGCGTGCACCCGGCTGGGCGGTTTTGTTCAGGATCGCTGTCGCCGTGCCGGCCGATCGGCGCGTGGATAGGGTACGCCGACGTGTTGATGCCCATAGAACGGGCCCTATCTCATCCCCAGGGTCGGCCGCGATCGCCGGGGAGCCGACCGCCCACCACTCCGTCATCCCGGCGCGATCCGGACAGGCGTCGCCCGCCCGCTACTCCCCCCGACGGCAACGGCCGCTCCTGCGAGCCGAAGCTCATCGGAGCGGCCGTGATGCTGCTATCGCCGTGTGTTAGGCCGGCGGCCCCGGCACCAACTGGACGGATGCGGTTTCCGACTGACCCGCGGGCGTGACCCAGGTGACGCTCACGGTCTGGCCCACCTTGAGGCCCGCTTCGATGCGGCTCAGCTGAGTAATTGAGGTGATGGTCTGCCCGTCGAACCCGACAATCACGTCACCCGGCACCATGCCCGCGCCCGCAGCCGGACTACCCGGGTTCACCTGCACCACCAGCGCGCCGGAGTTGGTGGCCGGCTGCAGCTGGAACGCAAACGGGTCGGCTTGCGCGGCCGCGGCATTGATGACGCCGACGCCCATCACCGGACGGGTGCCGATCAGCACGGTCGAGCTGGCATGACCCGCCTGAATCTGGCGCACAATCCCCAGCGCCGTGTTGATGGGTATCGCAAAGCCCACGTCGGTGAACCGAGGCGTGGCCCCGCCGCTGTATGCCGCGGTGTCCATGCCCACCACTTGCCCCAGCACATTAATGAGCGGGCCACCCGAGTCGCCGGGCGCCAAAGCGGCGTCCGTCTGCAGCATCCCCACCAGATTCTCGCTGTTGCCGCCCAGATCGTTGGTGGCGGTAATCGATCGGTTCAACGCCGTGATGGTGCCTTCCGTCACCGTCGGCGCTCCCTTCAAGTCCAGCGCGTTGCCGATGGCCACCACCTGCTCGCCCACGTAAGGGGGCGTTCCCGACAGCGTGACGGTGGGCAGGCCGGACACGCCGTTGATCTGCAGGAGCGCCACATCCCGGGTGGGATCGACGCCCAAAACCCGGGCGCTGTAGCGGCCGGCGTGGCCGGGAATCTTGACCTCAATGGTCGAGGCACCCTCCACCACGTGATTGTTGGTCAGAACTTCGCCGGACGGCGTCAATATCATGCCGGTGCCCGCAGCCGATCCATTGCCGTCGGCCAGAGTGACCGTGATGTCGACCACGGCCGGCTCAACCTTGGCCGCGAGCGCCGAGGCATTCAATTTTGTGGAACTCACGGCCTGCAGGCGCTGCGGCGTGACCGGCCGGGCAACCGCCACGGTGTTGTTCGGATGCCAATGGTTGTAAGCCAAGACGATGCCCGCGCCGGCACTCCCCGCCAGCAGCGCCAGCGCCGCGATTCCCGCGGCCCACCTCATCGGGCGTCGACCACGACCGCCGTGGCCGCCACCGCCATGCGCGGGTCCGCCGGCCGCCGGCTCCGTCGGCGTGAACGCGGCACCGCTTTCGGCACCGGGGTTTCCCGACGACACCGCGGCATCCCCTTGACGATCCGCGCCGTCATCCGGCGACATTATCGGGCGTTCGTCAAACGCGTCGTGCATCGCCATCCCCTTCTCCCCCTCATTTGCGTTCTCTCCGGAGCATTCAGCCCAAGTGTGGCTGCGTCCGTGCCGCTTCCTGCCATCCATCTTGCCAGCCTTTCCTGAATAAAACCTGGGAGTGGGCTGAGCCGTTCCACCAAGTCCCGCCACGTCGCCCCGGTATCACGCCCAGGCCACAAAAAGCGGCTGGCTTCGCCGTGCGCGCACCGCGTTCTGCGACGGTCAGCGGGTAGGGGAAGAAACAAATGGGCACGCTCAGACGGGACAGACTCGGCCCCGTAAGGAGAACGTGCAGGCTTTGTTCGACGCCGCATCCGGACCCCATGCGAAACGAGCGACCGAGACCGGCTGGTGGTGGGAACCGGCGGTCACGGTTGTGGCCTTCAGCCTCTTTGTCCTCTACTCCCTGTGGGAGATTTTCTTTCACGTCCGGGGGCGCTTCGGCGCCTATCTCTCCCCGTACTTTTCACCCAACATCGCCTCGTGGGTGCACGTCACGTTCCTTCCCGCACTGTGGGTGGCCTGGGTTCCGCTCCTCTTTCGCGCCACGTGCTACTACTATCGCCGTGAATACTATCGGGCCTTTTTCGGTGATCCGCGGGCATGCTCCATCGCCGACGCGCACCGCCGCTACGTGGGTGAGACCCGTCCGCCCATGTCGTGGTCGTACCTGCATCGATTCTTTTTGTACCTATCCTTCGCGGTGGTGATCTTCCTGTGGGTGGACGCTGTGCAGGCCTTCGATTTCAACGGCCACTTCGGCGTGGGAGTCGGGTCCCTGATCATCCTCGCGGACGCCGTGTTCCTGTCGCTCTACACCTTTTCCTGCCATGCGCTCCGCCACTTGGTGGGCGGGGAACTCGACTGCTTCACCTGCCGCGGCCGACCGCGGACTCGGTACCGACTCTGGCGCACCGTAACCGACTTGAATCGCCGCCACGGTCTCTTCGCGTGGGTGTCGATGTTCTGGGTCTGGGGCACTGACCTGTATGTGCGCCTGCTGATTTTAGGGATGCTGCATGATCCGAGGATCCTCCGGTGATCACGGCCGTCGGCGGATCAGCCGCCGCTGTTTTGAGCACGGGACCCGAGGCGGCGATGCCGGAACACACAGGTCACCTGACCAGAGGGGAGGGAGCGCCCGCGGGCATCGGCCGGATGCCGTTCGGGGCGCGTTCCCATGGACATTGAGAGGCTTCGCTACGATGTCGTCATCGTCGGCGCCGGCGGCGCGGGCCTTCGGGCCGCAGTCGCCGCCGCGGAGACGGGTGTCCGGGTGGCGGTGCTCTCCAAGTCGCTGTTGGGCAAGGCCCACACCGTCATGGCCGAGGGCGGCATCGCCGCCGCCCTCGGCAGTCTCGATCCGGACGACAGTTGGGACACGCACTTTTACGACACCATGAAGAGCGGGCACTTCATCAACCACTACCGGATGGTGCAGATCTACACCCGGGAGGCGCCCGAGCGCGTGTTGGAGCTGGAGACATGGGGCGCCGTCTTCGACCGCACGCCCAGCGGCCGGATCATGCAGCGTCCCTTCGGCGCGCACTCCTTCCGTCGTCTGGCTCACGTCGGCGACCGCACCGGCAAGGAGATCCTGCGCACCCTGGAATACAAGATTTTCGCCGCCGCCAACGTCGACGTGTTCGCGGAAGTGGTCACCACCACCCTGTTCCGGGACGACGCCGGCCGCATCGCCGGTCTGTTCGCCTATCGGCGGGACGATGGGCGCTTCCTGGTGTTCGAGGCCAAATCCCTGATTCTGGCCACCGGAGGCTGGGGACGTCTGTATCGCGTCCACTCCAATTCGTGGGAGTCCACCGGCGACGGGGCGGCGATGGGGTTTCGCGCCGGGGCCGAGCTCATGGACATGGAAATGGTGCAGTTTCATCCCACCGGCATGGTGTGGCCGCCCGGCGTCCGCGGCATACTGGTCACGGAAGGCGTCAGAGGCGAGGGAGGACTGCTCTTCAATAGCGAGAACGAGCGCTTTATGCTGCGCTACGATCCGGAGCGGAAAGAACTCTCGTCCCGGGACGTGGTGGCCCGCGCCATTTTCGCGGAAGTCCAGGCCGGGCGCGGCACCCCTCACGGCGGGGCATGGCTGGACATCACGCACAAGGGCGCGGCCTACATCAAGCGGAAGCTGCCGGGCATGTACGAGCAGTTCTTGAAGTTGGCGGATGTGGATATCACGCGCCAGCGCTTCGAGGTGGCACCCACCACCCACTACACCATGGGCGGCCTTCGGGTCGCCCCGGAAACCGGCGCCACCAATGTGCCTGGCCTTTACGCCGCCGGCGAAACGGCGGCCGGTCTCCATGGCGGCAACCGCCTCGGGGGCAACAGCCTGGGTGATCTCCTCGTCTTCGGACGCCGGGCCGGCATGGCCGCCGCCCAGGCCGCGCTGGCGCAGAGCCACGCCGCCGTCTCGCCGTCTCTCCTTGCGGAGGAACACCGGCGGGTCATGCGCCCCTTGGAAACCGATCGCGGCGAAAGCCCGTTCGCCGTCCATGCGGCCCTGCAGCAAATCATGGATGCCCACGCCGGCATCCTGCGCTCGGGTCCGGGTCTGCAGGAAGGGCTGGACAAACTCAAGGCGCTTGAAGACCGCGCGCAACACATGGCGGCCGGTGGCGGTCTGCCCTTCAACGAAGGCTGGGGCCTGGTCTTCGACGTGCGGAACATGTTGACGCTGGCCGCCGCGATCCTGACCGGCGCGCTGGCTCGCCGAGAGAGCTGCGGCGCTCACTGGCGGACCGACTTTCCGAACGAAGAGGATGCCGCGGGCCGTTACAGTATTGTCCAGGTCTGGACGCCCTCCGGCATCGTCTGGCGGCGCGAACCGGTCCCGACAATGCCGCCCGACCTCGCGCAGCTCTTTGACGCCCCGGCGGCGCCAGGTGTTCTCAGGGCTCGACGGGGACCCGCTCCGCGCTCCGAGTCGGAGGGCGCTTGAACATGAGCGCGCCCGGGACCATCACCCTGTGGATCTTTCGCGGCGACCGGCAGCACGGGCAAGAGCAGTCCTATACCGTGGAGACGGCTCCCGGCATGGTGGTGCTGGACGCCGTCCATTACGTCCAAGCCCATGGGGCGCCGGACCTGGCCGTGCGCTGGAACTGCAAGGCGGCCCATTGCGGCTCGTGCGGCGCGGAGGTCAACGGGCGGCCGCGACTCCTCTGCAAAACCCGCGTCGACGACTATGTCGCCCAGGGAGAGACGATCCACGTCCGACCCCTGAAAACCTTTCCCCTCATCCGCGATCTGGTGGCCGATGTGAGCATCAATTACCAGACCGCGCGTCGCATTCCCCCTTTCGCGCCCGCGCATCCCGCTCCGTTTGCGCTCTGGCAGCGCGACGTGGACCGCATCCAGGAGTTTCGCCGCTGCATCGAATGCTTTCTCTGTCAGGACGTCTGCCATGTCCTGCGCGATCACGAGCGGGCAGACCAATATGTGGGGCCGCGCTTCATTCTTCGCTTGGCGGAGCTGGCCATGCACCCCCTGGACCGTCTGGACCGGGTGCCCTACATTCGGGAACAGGCGGGCATCGACTGGTGCAACGTGACCCGCTGCTGTTCGGAGGTGTGCCCGGAGGGCATTGAGATCACGGGCAACGCCATCATCCCGCTCAAAGAGCGGGTCGCCGACCGCTACTGGGACCCACTTCGCGATCGGCTGCGCCGACGGGTCCCCGTCGCGGCGGAGGACACCAAAAGCCCGGGACCCCGGTGAACGCGCGCACCGCCAGGCCATCACCGATCCCCGCCCCGGACTGATGGACGAAGAGCCCGCCACCGCTTCCCCGGGGGCGACCCGCTCAAGGCCCGGGCCGGCGACCTGGGACCGCCGAGACCCGCCGGCCTTTCGGGTCCGATCCCGCGGGGACGCACGGGGAGCGGGAGTCATCGCCGCCGCACCCCTCCTCATCGCTCCGGGTCGAGTCCCTCGGCGTCGCCGCTCGGGTCGACCGGACAACATGCGCCCGAGTGACACGGTCCGCCGCTGCCGGTATGGGCGGGGACGTCGCCATCCTTCGCTGCACCCACTGTTCCACCACGTGTCCGAACGTGATCGGAACACCTCGCGGACCTCTCCGCCGTGTCGACTGATCGATCCGCCCAACCCTCCCCATGAAACCCCCTTTCGGGGTATCGGCTGCGGGGCCGCTGGCCCGCCGACACCATCGCCACCATTCCCCTTGGTCGCCGGGTTGCCGTCAACCGGCCAGACGCGCGGTTTCTCCCCGAGGCATCTCCAAGCCCCGCCCTTCGGGCGGGGGCGTGACGAGGGTCGTCCAAGGGATTGCTCGTTGGCCCAAGCGCTTCCGGCGCCGCCGCCCCGCCGGGAGCCTCCGGCGGGGCAGGGGCCCGCCGGCGCATCGTGAAGGGTCCCGCGGCGCCTTGACCGCTCGGACGAGGACCCTGTCCGCGGGCCTTGCGGCGGCATTGGCTACGAAGGCGCTCGGACCAAGCGGGGGTGCCGGTCATGATGCCCTCTCGTCGCGCGACTGAGATCCACAGCAACGCGGCGGGCGCTACGATCACCGCGACGATCCCCCCATGTGCTTGAGCGGACCTGCGGTCGGGCCTCGCCGGCTCCAATCCGGCAGGGAAACGCTGAGGCCAGCCAACGCCTTTCGATCCACCCGATGCGAGCGCCGCAGCTCGCACGGCGCGCCGCAAGAGGCAAGGACCGGGACCTCCCCGCTCGGATCCGTCGCGGGACGGATGTGGCGATCCTCCGCAGTTGATACCATGACGCTGCGAGCGGGCGTGCCGGACCCGTTCCCGGGTGACGGGGCAAAAAGGGCGCCCCGGTCCGCCGCCGATGCGCCGAGCCCGCACAGGAGGGGATCATGGAGTTCGACGGGAGCGTCTTGGATGACGTGTATGGCCGCCTGCATCGGACCGGCCCGGAATTTCGCGGATGGCTCTCCAATCACGGGCCGATGGCGGCCGAAGCGCTGATCCGCCACGGCCACCAGCGAATCGTGCACCAGTGGCTGGACGGCTACGTTCGGCGCCTTGAACCGTTTCCCGGCGGGGTCGGGCCCATTGGTCCCGGATGGCAAGAGGCGTTGGGGGATGTGCGCCGTGTCGCCGACTGGACCGCGTTTTTTCAGGCCGAGCTCGCCGAGCACCCTTGGCCGGCGGTATTAAACGTCTGGTGGCCCCGGTTGCTGCCGGGCATCGCGGCGGGCGCCACGCACGGCGTCATCCGGGTCGGGCATGCGGTCCGCGTCCTCTGGACGGACGGAGAGACGCCCCTCCGGGTCGCAGAATTGGCGCACGGGCTCGCGTATTGGGCGGCCCGTTGGCAGCCCATGGCTGTCCCGCACGCCGGCACCCGCGAGGCAGCCGCCCATGAAGAGTCGCGTGCCGGCGGGTCCGTGACCGTGGCGGATGCGCTGGCTGCCTTGCCCCGGGTGCCAGACCCCGAAGGCGGTTTGGACGCCTGGGCCACGCGAATGCCGCTGATCCCCGGATGGCTGGAGACGGTGCGGGGACCCCTCATCCCCCATGATCCCGAGGCGATTGGCGCCTGGCTCGATGCCGTGGTGGAGCAGGCCCTCGCCCAATACCTCCGATATGGCCACGGCGAGCCCATCATGTTGGTGCATGCCGTGACCGCGCCCACCGCCGTGCGCCGCACCCTCCCGGCCTTGGACCATCGCTGGTGGCGGCCAAGCGCGGCGGCTGCCTGGGTGGCCGTGGCGACGCTCACCGCCCTCTACGCGCCGGCAGCAGCGGTGCCCGCGGCCCTGCCGCCGGAGGTGCCCGAGACAGGCGACGATGCGGCTCTGGCCGTGTTTTCGCGGGCGGCCGCCCACGGGGACGAGCATGTCATTAAATTGGCGGATGCGGCTTTGGACGTCTTTCGGCGTACCCGGTCGCCTCAAGCTCTGGCGGCCATCCGGCGCGCGGCGGCTCTTATCGTGCCCTGAGCGTCCACTGCCGACACGAAAGAGCCGGCTTTCGCTCATCGGCGGCCTGGAGTTCTCCCTCTCCGGTCTCGCCGCCTCCCTCTCCCGGAAGTCCGAGGGATCGCTGGCGATCACGGTCAACCGAATCCCGGAGCTCCGGACCCGCCGCCGACCACGGAGAACACCGTCCCGCCCCCGGCCACGCCGGGATGGCCGTCGCCGGCGCATCAGCGGTCCACCCGAGGGGATTGCGCGCGGTGGCCCATCTCGAGACGGGCCGCGGACCGGTGGTGTCAGGAGCGGATCCGGGTTCAGCGCAGCACGACCTGGCCCACGTCAGGCGGCGGCCGGGCCGGTCCACACCAGCGCCGTCACCAGGTCGCCAATCCATCTCCGCTCGCCGGCAGTCCGCCAGCCCAAAGGGCCCAGATGCTCCACCAGGTCCCGGGCGGCCGGTCCTTCCGGCAGCGTGTCCACCAGCGAGCGATAGGGGCGCCACTGGGGCAATACGAGCGGCGCCACGGCCAGCTGCATCGCGCGCAGGGCGATGCGGCCGGCGACGCTCACGGGCCTGACCAAATCCACCACAACCAAGCGCCCGTCGTCCGCCGTGACCCTCGCCATCTCGGACAATCCTTGCCGCCAATCGCTCATATGGCGCAGCGTGAACTGGGCAATCACCCGATCAAACGTCTTGTCGGCAAAAGGAAGACGCTCCCCCTGCCCGAGCGTCCATGCGACGGGAGCCGCCCCAGGCGAGAGCCGGCGCCGCCTCGCTTCGGTCAGCATGGCCTCGGAGGGATCAAGCCCCACCACGCGTCCCGTCACACCGGCTCGCTCCGCCAACCGGATCGTGCCCACGCCGGTGCCGCAGCCGACGTCCAGCACCGCGCCTCCCTCGGGAACCAGGAGCATGTCCGCGGCTCGGTCGCGCCACTGAGCGATGGCTGTCCCGGAAATGCCCAGGCTCATGCAGTCATAATGACCGGCCAACCGGTCAAACGGATTGGACGAAGACACTTGACGACCTCCCATCTCCCGCACCGACACGCATCCAGGATCCCGGCCGTCAGCCGGCCGAGCCTCGATGGACGACAGAGCCCATGAGCGCCTCTCGACTCGGCGGCCGGCTCGTCCACACCATCCAACCGGCCAGGAACGGCAACACGATCAACACGTCCAACAGCGGGCGATAGCTGTGGGACACCGTCACCGCCCAGCCGAACAAGGCGGGGCCCAGGGCGGAACCCACCACGCCGGCCAGCAGCACGACGCCGCGAATACTGCCCAGATGCCGCCGCCCGAAGAAAGCGGGCCAGAGGGCGCTGCTGCTGAGCGCTCCCATGCTCTGCGCCAAGCCGAACAGGATGACGAAGAGGGCCGCCAAGCCGCCGTTCGTCGTCCAGCGCAGGACCACCAGCTCCACGGCCATCACCCCGAAAGCCACCGCCCACACCCGTTCCGGCGACCAGCGGTCCACCCACCACCCTGTGCCCATCGTCGCCACCAGACCGGCGAGGGCGAAAAGCCCCAGCAGGTGGGCGGTCGTCGTGGCGGCAATGCCGTCGTGACCCAAAATCGAAAAGATTTGATAGATGAGGCCGGTGCTGATGGTGGACGACACCATCAAGGCCAGCAGGAGGCGCCAAAACGCCGGCACCCGCATGACCTCCTCCAATGGCCAGTCTCGGGGCGGCGCCTTGGATGGAACCGTCGGCGCCCCCACGCCGGGGCCCATCGCCCCGTCGGGCTCCAAACCCACGCGCTCCGGCGTGTCGCGCACCAGCCAGGCGGCCAGCGGGGCGAGAATCACGAGGATGCCCACGCCCCACACCTCCCACGCGCCCTGCCAGGACAGGCGGCGAATGAGCCACAGATTGAGCGACGGGATCACCGCCACCGCCGCCACCCCGCCGAGAGCGGCCAGGCTCAGGGCGCGGCCCCGAAGGCGAATGAACCATTGGGGGATGAGCGTGTTGGGAATGAGGGTCAACACGCCCATGCCCAGGAAGCGGACCAAAAACAGGGCGCCCAAAAACTCCCAGGGCGTGGCGACGAGGCCGTTGACGATGGCCGCCAGTCCAAACAAAATGGCCGTCAGCGTCAACGCGCGCCGCGACCCGTATCGATCCAGGAGACGGCCCGCCGGCAGCGCCAAAAGCCCGGCCCCCATGGTCGCAATGGCAAACAGGCCCGACACGGCCGCCCGGGTCAGGTGCCAGGTGTGCTCGTAGGAGGTGGTAAACTCGGCCAACGCGTAGGACTGACCGGGTCCCGCCATGAATCCGGTGAGCCACCCGATGCCCACGACAACCCACCCATAATACGGAAGCCGCAGAGACAGCCCTTTTCGCGTAATGATCGCCTCCTCCCGCCTCCATCCTGCTCCGCGGCGGCCGCGGCCGGGCGCCCCGCCGCGCCCGGCGGAGGATTGGTCCACCCGACCATATCATGTCTGTCGCCGGCAGGGACCCGTCCATCGTTCGCCGGAGGACCGCCGGGCAAAACCCCGAGGCCGGGTCCCGCAGGCCGGACCGGGCCACTCGCCGGTCCATCGGTGGACCCCCATTCCGCGCGCGAAGGTCCCGTCCGGCGCCAAAGACGGCGTCTCGCGGACACGCCTCAACCCGGGTCCGGGACGAGGCCTCGGGTCGCGTGGTCGAGACGGCTTGTCCCACCGCGGCCGCGCGCCTCACCCCGGCTCTTTCATCCGGCGGCCATCGGCCCCGCCCCACCGCCACGCCCGGGCTCCGGAGCGAATCCGTCATGGGCCCCCTGCTATCCCACTGACACCGGATCCGGCCAGGTGCCGTAAGCCAGGCGTCCCCCGGTCATGACGGCGGCCACCCGTTCCGCGGCCAAGGCCCGGGCGTCTTCCCACGGGCGTCCCTGCACCAGCACCAAGTCGGCCGCGCACCGGGGTGCAATGCGGCCTATGCGCCCCGCCAGACCCACGGCCCGGGCGGCGCGACTGGTGGCCGCCACCAACGCCTCTTCGGCACTGAGACCGATTTGGGTCACCATGGCGGCCAATTCCTCCCACTGCTGCCCAAACGGCATCGCGCTGCCGCTGGAATCCGTGCCCAGCACGAAGGGGACACCGGCCTGATAGGCCCGACGCAAGGCGATCCGGCGGCCCCCATGGAGGGCCTCGGCCTTCCGCTGCATCTCCGGAGCCGTTCGGGCTTGTCCGGCGACGATCCGCTCTAAGATGAGCAGGGTGGGCGCCACCGTGATGTCGCGCGCCGCCGCCGTCTTGGCCTGGTCGGCCGTGATTTGCGTGGCGTGCTCGAGACTGTCCACCCCGGCATCCAACGCGGCCTGGATTCCGCTCTCGGTATGCGCATGAGCGGCCACCGGCAGGGCCAAGGCGTGCGCCTCGTCCACGATGGCGTCCAGTTCCGCGGCCGTATAGTTGCGCCATTCACTGCGATCGCCGGTGGACAGGACTCCACCGCTGGTCGTGATTTTGATGCCGTCGACACCCATGCGCGCATATTGCCGCACCAAACGCCGGCAGGCGTCCGCACCGTCCGCGGTCGGCGGCCGGTCAGCCACCGTGGGCGGGGTGAACAGGTCGCCGTGACCGGCGGTCATGCCCACCATGCCATGCACCAGCACCCGCGGGCCGAGCAATATGCCTTGGTTCAGAGCCCGGGCCACGGAGACCTGGGCTTGGCCCCCGGCCATATCCCGAACCGTGGTCACCCCCACCCGCAGTGCGCGCTGCGCTTGGGCGACCGCATGCAGGACCCGCTCTTCCACCGGGGTGACCAAGGGCCAGGTGAGGTAATCCACCGCGTCGGCACCGGCATAGCCCATCAGGTGAACATGGGTGTCGATGAGACCGGGAATCAGGGAGAAGCCCGGGTAACGATCCTGGGCGTACGGCTCCATCTCCACCACCAGGTCGTCTTCGACGGACACGCGCATCACGCCGCGATCCCGCTCGCCATCCCACACGCGGATCCCCTCGATATTGATGGTCGTGGCCCCCTTTCTGCCGCCGAGAGGGCGGCGACAAGCTCGCGCCCCGACTGCGGGGCCGGTCAAGCTCCGTTCCCATTCTCCCTCTTTCGAGCCTCACGCGGGTAGCGTACAGTCAAGGCGTGGTTCGCGGCCCTTCCGGCCGCGTGACGGTGTCCCGCCGGCGCGATCCACCGACCGGGTGGAAACCCTGACGGCGCGCGGCGGAGACCTTTGGGAAGCGGGACCGGAGACGAGAAAGGACAGAAATCAGCCATGGCGCGCATTGCGTTTTGGATCACGGCGGGGCCGGACCAGGCGGACAAGGCTCTGGCCGGACTGCGCTTGGCGGAACGGCTCGCCACCGGCCGCCAGCAGGATGTGAAGGTATTCCTCTATGGCCCGGGCGTCCGGCTGGCTGCGACTGACCGTCCGGACATCGCCGAAGCGTTGACGGCGCTCCGTTCCGGTGCCATCCCGGTGCAGGCCTGCCCTTTTAATGTGAAGCAGCAGGGTGTGGACACCGAGACCGTGACGGCCGTCGGCGTCAACATCGACCAGCCGGCCGGCGAAGTGCTCATTCAATTGGTCGAGGACGGCTACCAGGTGATCGGCGTCTGACGACGACCCTCGGCCGGACCAGCAAGGTCCGTACGCTCCATGGGCAGCTCAACCGGCTCCGCCCTTCCTTGGCGGAGCCGGAGCGTTGCGCCCGGGGCTCCGCCTCTCCGCCGGGCCGTTTCCGCCCCAACGGACGGCGGTCCGTGGACCTGTCGCGGGCAACATCGCACAGGAGCCGCCGGCCCTCGCCCAGCGGCCAGGACCGACGGCTCCGCCGGCGGATGCCGTCAGGCTATCCACCCACCGCCGCTTTCACCTGCGCGAGGAACTGCTCTTCGGGCACCGCGCCCAGCACCTGTTCCTCCCCGTTGACGACCGTAAGCGGCACGCTCATCACGCCAAAACGCATGGACAGCGTCTCAAAGCTCTGTGCGTCCACCATATCCGCCGTGATGACGGCGGGGTTCACCCTTGCCATTTCATGAGCCAGGCGCACGGCCTGGGGGCAATAGGGTCAGGTGGGGGTGACAAACACCTGGAGATGCACCGGGTCCTTCAGTCCCTGCAAATACTCCACGGTAGCCGCCGCCAAATTGGGGGCCGCATTGGAGGACACGCGCAGCAGGTCCTCCAGAAAGGCTCCAAACTCGTGGCCGCCCGGAAAACCCAGGTAGCGGACACCGCTCTTTTGACCGTCCAGCCCGATCACCGTGATCGAACTCTCCAACTCGTCGGCCGTCTCCGGCGGCACCGGGGCCGGCATTTCGTTCTCGCGCTGCACGTGAATCTTGGGATTGAGACTGGCCAGCTCCTCCAGCAGCTGGCCCATCGCCTCGGATGCGGGGTGCTCGGCCTTGGGATAAAATCGACACACCACCGGCTGGTCCAGCTTCTCCAGAAACTGGGCCACCTCGTCTCGGACGGAATCCGACATCAACGCCATGCTCTTGGCTCCTCTGCTGGCCGTTCGACCGGATGACGGCCGGCGAGCCACACGGACATTCCCCCCACCACGTTGGCCACCTCATACCCGGCATCGGCCAGGTAGGCGGCGGCGGCTTGCGAGCGGCTGCCGGTAGCGCACACGACCGCGTAACGCCTGTTCTTGTCCAATTCGGACACTCTCTCCTGCAACTGGCCCAACGGGATCCGAAACGCGCCCGGAATCACGCCGGAGCGCCACTCGTAGGGTTCCCGAACATCGATGACGGTCCACGAATCCAATTCCTGCCGAAGACGGTCCGCCGTCACGTCGACCGCGGCCACTAGCGGCAGACCCCGGGCCTCCCATGCGCCGAGACCCCCGTCCAAAACCGCACCGACCGCGATGCCTTCCTGCTCGAGGGCCTGTCGGGCGGCGTTGGCCACGACCGGGTTGTCGGCCACCACCGCCAACGTCAGGGAGGCTCCCGGGCCAAGCCAGTTTTTCAGCCGCCTGCCCCACCCCATCCGCGCGTAGGGGGCCGATATGCTGTGGGGAATGTGGCCTCGCGCGTAAGCGTGACCCGGCCGGACATCCACCATCACCACATGCCCCGCCGCCACCCGGCGAAAGAGCTCGTCCCACCCGTCAGGCGCCAATTCGCTCATGGTCAGATCCCCCTTTCTCCTTCAATCACCAGGCGCTCCTGCGGCCATACACCATCCATGCGACCATGCCTTTGCCAAAGCCCCTTCTGTGCCCGTCCCGCGCCGGGCACCCTTCGGCTCACCCGGCGCGCTCCTCGCCGCGCCCCAGATTCCGCCGCCGCAGTGCCGCGGCTTCTTCCGGCGGCGGCTTCAACAGCGCCAGCTGCTGCTCGATGAACGGAAATTCCTCCGTGAATTGCGCCATCCGATTCATGCGCCGCTCGTATCCAATGGTGGAACTGGGCTTGCGGCTCATGAACAATCCGCCGCAGGGAGAGGATCCGTAATGGGCGGGATGCACCTCCACAAAGTCGGGCAGCGACAGCAGCCGCCTCACGCTCTGGAACTGCTGGGCCGCCGCCGCGCGAACGGCTTCGGCATCCGCGTCCGCCAGATCGGGACGGCCCACATCCCCCACAAACAGGCTGTCGCCGGTCATCACCAGCCAAGGCTCCTCACCCCGCCCGGTATCGTGCACCAAAAGCGAGAGGCTGTCGGGGGTGTGCCCGGGCGTCTCCCAAGCCGTCACCTGCACGGCTCCCACCGGAATGACGTCGCCGTCGGCCACCGGTATGAACGGAAAAGCTGCCGGAGCATGACGCGACAACGTTACCCGCAACCCCAGCAGATCGGCCAGTTCCTGAGCGGCCGAGGCGTGATCCGCATGAACGTGCGTTTCGACGACATGCTCCAGCGTCAGTCCCACGTCCTGGGCGGCCAAGATATAGGCCTCAGCTCCGACCCGGCCCAGCGGATCCACCACCATGCCGATGCCTGCCACCTCGTCCCCCAGCAGGTAGGAATTGCATCCGAGATCGGGATCACTCAGCACCAGCCAGATCACACGGTCACCCCCCTCTCATAATACCCGCAATGGTATCAAAGGGGTGACCGGCCGGCGACTACTCCGCCGAACGCAGGCCGAGCGCCCGATCCAGTTTCGGCCGATTGAAGCCGACCACCACCACCCCATTGACATCCGTGACCGGGACCCCGGTCTGTCCGGACTTGCGCTTCAACGCCGCCAGTCCTGTGGCGGACGTGGTGACGTCCACCTCTTTGAAGGGAACTCGGCGGTCCTTCAAATAGCGCTTGAGCGTCCGGCAATGGGGTCAGGTGGGGGTGGTGTACACCGTCACCATGCGCCCACTCCTCCTCCTCCGCCGTCAGGACCGGCCGCCTCGGCGACCGCCGCGCTCAGCAAGGTTTCCACCTCTTGCGCCAACGGCTCCAGCGCCGGATCGCCCAGCAGATCCACCATCAGTTGGGGGCGTTGCAGGCCGACCTCCGTCCCGCCTGTCCTGGCATCCTGGTAGACGACGATCTTGCAGGGCAGGAAATAGCCCACCTGTTGGTTGGTCTCCAAGGCCTGTTGCGCGCGCGGCGCACTGCAGACCTCCAGGACGTGAAACGGGGGGCCCTCCGGCAAGCCCTTCTCCCTCAACTTCTCATTGATGTCGAGATGCCAGAGCACCGCAAACTGCCGAGCGGCCAGCGCCCGTTCCACGGCCGCAATAGCCTGCGCCACGCTTTTGGAGGTGGAACGGCTGAAATAGTTGGCCGATGCCGTGGTCATTTGGTCCCTCCCCTTGGTCGATAGTAACAATACCCCGCCTGGTATGCAACATCCTCCCTCCGACGGTCGCTCGACCACGCTGTCGGCAGCCGGAACGCGTGCCCGCCGGCCCATGCCGGGCGGGCCGAGAGTCCGCCCGGGCTATCCAGAGTGTCCCCGATCCGGCCCGTTCGCCCGCGCCGGGCGACGCACCTTGCGAGACGATCACCAGAACGCGCGCCGCCCGGACCTGTGGAGCCGCCGGCCCCAAGTTCCGGCAGCGCTTCGGCGCCTGTCCGATCCTGCCGTTGGACGTGTTTCTCCGGTCTTTTGGGGCGCCCGCGGCCGCCTAACGACGCACCGGCGCCGCACGGGGATTGGCCGCCGCCCGACCCATCGGCGCCCCGACCGCGTCCGAGCTTCTGCCCACAGTTTGCCACGCCAGATAGGAGATGGCCATGAAGAGGCCCATCAGCAGACCGACGTGGATGGTGTAGGCCCAGAGCGCCAAGTGAGACCACACCAGCACCGCCCCGCTCAGGATCTGCGCCAGCACGAACGCCATCACCCATTGGACGCCTCGGCGCAGATCGATGCGATCGGCCGCCCGGCGCGCGATGACGATCCAAACGCCGGCGGCCGCCGCCAGCAAACCGACCGCCACGAGCCGATGGGCCATGTCCAAGTCGGCCGCGCTGTTCCAGGGCGGCCAAGACACCGGACAGGTGGGCCAGGTGGGGCACGCCGGGCCGGCCTGCCGGAAGGCCACGTAAGACCCCAGGTAAATGGCGGCGTACAGGTAGACCCAAAGACCCCAGGCGACCAGGCGGACGCGAGGCGACAGAGATTCCCCGCGCGCGCTCCAACCTGATGGCCGGCCCGACCGCTCCTGTTCGATTTGCCCCATGACCACGGCCACCAGTGCGGCGGCGCCGAATGCCATCAAGCCGAAGCCCAAATGGAGGGCCAAGATCGTGGGGGGGTTCACAAACAAGACCGCCAGGGCGCCCATGATGGACTGGATAACGATGAAGGCCAGCGCCACCTGGGCCAGCCGGACCACGGACGCCACGCGGCGAAACCGAATCCAGGCCCACGTCAGATAGACAAACGCCAGCGTCGCGCCGACGGCGACCAGCATGCGGTGAGTCCACTCGATGAGAACGTGCGGATTGGAGAAGTCGGGCACCACGCGCCCGTTGCACAGCGGCCATTCGGATCCGCACCCGAGAGCCGAGTTGGTTTCGGCATCAATGAAGCCAATGAGGTTGATCAGAAAAATGCTGC
Source organism: Clostridiales bacterium (assembly GCA_027318915.1). The sequence goes on along the minus strand of DAHVOH010000001.1, from coordinate 80,737 downwards.
CCGCGGTGACCCAGCCCCAAGCGGACCATGCCTTCATGCCACCGCCTCCCTCGCCGGCCGCCCCGCCCTCACCGGGACGGAGGAGCCTCCAGCAGCCGGCGCGTCATGACACCCCGGACTTGAACAGCATGATCCAGATGGACATCCCCACCATCCCGAGGGCGATGAAAAAGGCCAGCCCGAGCGGCACAATCTGCCACGCTGGACCGCGCGCTTCCCGCAGGTGCATGAAGACCCCAAGCTGCAGCGCCGCTTGCCCCACGGCCAAGGTCAGAATCACCACCAGCAGCATCAAGGGCGTCATCAGATGATACACGACCAAGCCGAACGCGCCGAAGGTCAGCACCAGCGAACCGATATAGCCCCAGATCTGGAGCCACGGAAATCCTTCCGATTCGATTTTGGGGGCAAGAAACAAGAGGCCCTCTTCCGCCGCGCTCTCCTCCGGTCCCGTCCGGGGACCAAACGTTTCGGCCATTCGCCCCACCTTCCTAAGTTCGCGCTTGGCTCCCGACGGCTAGCCGATTTTCCCGCCCAAGTACACGAACGTGAAAATGAACACCCAAACGATGTCCAGGAAGTGCCAGTACAGAGAAAACGAATAGATCTTGCGCCGGAGCGACGGCGTGAGGCCGCGGCGCCCCAACTGGATGAGGAGCGCGGTGGCCCACAGGATGCCGGCGGTCACGTGACTCCCGTGCGTGCCCACCAGCACGTAGAACGCGGAGAGAAATCCGCTCACGTGCCACGTGTACCCCTGCGACACAAACGTCACGAAGTCGTGGATTTCACTGGTCACGAAACCGGCGCCCAGCACCAGGGTCGCCACGAGCCAGACGGTGAGAGCCCGTATGCGATTGGTGCGCATCGACCAGATGGCCATGCCGACCGTGAAGCTGCTCGTCAGCAAGAGCAGCGTCTCCAGCAGGACGGGACCCAGTGTAAACAGCTGGGCCGGGCCCGGGCCCACGTCGACCCGCGACTTGTACACGGCGTAAACCGAGAACAGACTGGCAAAAATCAGGACGTCCGTCACCAGGAACATCCAGAATCCGGTGATCTTGACACTCTCGCCCTCATCCGCCAGTTCGGGAGGCAGATGGGTGTCGGGTTCCGGCGTCTCTTTCGCGAGTGGCCAGCTCATGCGCGCATCCTCCCCAACGCCACTTCTGTTTCCCGAATCTCCGCGGCCGGAATGTGCTTGTGCTCATCGGTGTCAAACGCCGAGTAAATGAGGGTGGCCGCCACTCCCAGGGCCCCCAGGGCGGCCACCATCCACCACTCGAAGACCGCCCCGAATCCAAAGACGAAGAAGCTGAAGCCCAGCAGAATCGGCACCGGCGTGTTCTTGGGCAGGTGCAGGTCGTAAATGTCGCGCGGCCGCAGGGCGTTGGCCAGCGACTGGCCATGCTCCTTCATGTCCCACCACGCATCCCGGGCCCGAACCACGGGAATGCGGGCGAAGTTGTATTCCGGCGCCGGGGACGACAGGGCCCACTCCAGGGTGCGGCCATCCCAGGGGTCGCCGGTTTCGTCGCGCTCGCCAAAGCGCAGACTCCACACGATGTTGTACACCATCACCAAGAACCCGGCTCCCATCATGAAGGCGCCCAGGGTTGAAATGACATTCAGCCCGTGCCAGCCGAACCCCAGCGGATAGGTGTACATGCGCCGCGTCATTCCCTTGAGACCCAAGAGATACTGGGGCCCAAACGTGATCCAGAAGCCGATGAAGTACAGCCAGAAAGCCCACTTGCCCTGATGCTCGTCGAGCTTGTGGCCGAACATTTTCGGCCACCAGTAGTACAACCCCGACAGCAGGCCGAACAGGGTTCCCCCAATCAGCACGTTGTGGAAGTGCGCCACCAGGAAGTAGCTGTTGTGCAACTGGTAGTCGGCCGGGACCGTGGCCAAGAGGATGCCGGTGGCGCCTCCGATGACAAAGGTGGGGATGAAGGCCAACTGATACAGCATCGCGACCGTCATCCGAATCCGCCCTCCCCACATCGTGAAGATCCAGTTGAAAATCTTCACACCGGTGGGAATGGCGATCAACATCGTCGACAGTCCAAAGAAGGCGTTGACCGCGGGACCCGCGCCCATCGTAAAGAAGTGATGCACCCAAGTGCCGTAGGCCAAGAACATGATGGCCACAATGGACGCCACCATCACCTCGTATCCGAACAAGGCCTTGCGCGAAAAGACGGACACCACCTCAGAAAAGATGCCGAAGGCGGGCAGGACCACGATGTAAACCTCGGGGTGTCCGAACAGCCAGAAGAGATTCACATACATCATGGGCATGCCGCCGTGGCCCAAGGTGAAGAATGAGGAGCCGAAGACGCGGTCGATGAGGCTCAGCGCCAACGCCACGGTCAGCGGCGGGAATGCGAACAGGATCAGCACCATGGTCACCAGCACGGTCCACGTAAACATCGGGAGCCGCATGAGGCGCATGCCGGGTGCCCGGAGGTTAACGAGCGTCACCAAGAAGTTGATGCCCGTCATCAGCGTTCCGATGCCCGCAATGAGCAGGGACAGAAAGTAGTAGTTCTGACCCGGACCCGGCGTGAAAATCGCTTCGGTCAACGGTGGATACCCGGTCCACCCGGCGCTTGGCGACCCGCCAATCACAAACGAGATGTTGAGCAGCAGAGCGCCGAAAGCAAAGAGCCAAAAACTCATGGCGTTCAGCCGCGGAAAAGCCACGTCGCGCGAACCGATCATCAGCGGGATGACGGCGTTGAACAGGGCGAAGATGAACGGCATGGCCATGAAGAAAATCATGATGGTGCCATGCGTCGTGAACACCTCGTTATATTCCGAAGCGCTGATGACGGGATGGCCGGGCAGCGCCAGGTTCGTGCGCAGCATCAACGCGTCCACGCCGCCCCTGAACAGCATGGCGACCGCGGCAATCAGATACATGACGGCAATCTTCTTGTGGTCTACCGTGGTCAGCCACTCGTCCCACAGGTATCGCCACTTCTTCTGACGGGTGAGGTATCCCGTGATGAGGACGCCCGTCACGATGATGAGAAAGTCGGCGCCGAGCTCGGTCGGGCGAAGAACGTCATGAGGAAAGAACGTATGAACCAGATACAGGACCCACGATGGCAAAGTCATGACCAAAACTCCCTCCCCAGCTCAGTTCTTCCGCGGATCGTTGGACATGAGCATGTACATCCCGCCCTTGAGGGTGAATCCATGCGACACGGACGGAAAAGTGTCGGCGGGATATGCCCCGAAGGTTTCGCGACCCACGGTGTTGAACTGGAGCAGCCGGCGGTACGCCACCAGCGTCAGCGGCGGGGCTCGTCGGGTCTTTTGCTCCCAAGCTCGAAATGCCGACGGCGACACGGCCTTGACGTCGAAAAACATCTTTTCGAATTCCACCCCGGAGAACTGACCGCTGTGACCCCAGTAGGTGCCGGGGTGATTGGCCTGGAGCCAGAGTGGAAGCACCCTACCCGGCATGGTATATTCCATGCCGCCCAACTGCGGCACCCAAAACGTGTTCATGGGCGAGTCGGCCGTCAACTCGAACAAAACCGGCTTGCCGGCCGGAATCACCACGTAGTTGACGGTGGCGATGTGCTGCCCGGGATACTCGAAGAACCACTTCCATTGAAGGGAGGTCACGTCGATGACGACGGGATCTTTCCCGCGGGGGACATGGCTCAGAGCAAACGTCACCTGGACGGTGGGGATGGCGATGATCGTGAGCAAAATCGCGGGAACCAAGAACCACAGCCGCTCCAGCCAGGGTTGGCCTTCCCATTTGGGCATGTACGGTGCCCGATTGCCCGGCCGCTCCCGAAAGCGAATGATGACAATGGCAAACAGAATGAACACGGCGAGGATCACGAGTCCCATGGCGGCTGCGGACAGCACCATCAGATTAAGCTCGCTCCGGCCCACCGGCCCCGCGGGATGAAGCACCACGTACTGCGGACCGCAGCCGGTCGCCAGCAAGCCCACGGCCAAGCCCGCCAGCAACAGACGGCCCCGAAGCGCGCCGAGGCGTCTACCCACCTACGCCACCACCTTGTGAACCAATGCTCAAAACCCGGTCATACGTTATCATCCGGCGCTCGTTATGTTAATCCCCCCCGATAAAGTCCCAACATTGATTGCTTCTCGCCATCTTTCGCGTCCGACACTATTGGTAAGTCCTCACTGAACGGCCAAGTCGACGCAGTTCACGCGGCAGTCCGTCAAGGGTGATCCTTCACATTTTGATACGCCGCCGGGTATGTGCCGCTGAGACGGCCTGCGAACAACGCAGTCGGTGCAGACGCTTTGGCCGGGTGTGTACGCCGACGCCCCCCGGGCAGAGCGGGGACGGATCGGCACCGGATTCTTCGGGGCGCTGAATGCGCGGACCGATGAGTCCGTGGACCGGGTCGGCAAGGAGGTGGCCCACCGCGGGTGCGAGGGCCAGGACCAACGCGGCGGCGGTCGCCGTGGCAAAATAGAATCCGTTGACAGCGCCCCGCAGCAGTTGACCGGCTCCGGGCAACCAGTCGATGGCCTCAATGGCACGGACGATATTCAACAGCGCCGGCAAGCCCAGGCCGGTGGGCTCCAGGAGGGGCGCGCGCCGTCCGCGCCGACGCGCTGCTGATCGGGTCTTCCGGCACCGCACGAAAATACCGCCCAAAGGTCCCACCGCTGTCGACACCGGCGTGAACACCGAAAGCGGCATCCGGGCCCGTCAAGGCAACCGGGTCGCCCAGGGCCGGCGGCTTTAAACAGAGACTAAGCGTTGCCAAGTGGATCGTCCACCTGCTCCATGGAACCGTTCGCCAAGGCATCGCGCGAAAGGTACCGTCACCGCCGGGGATCGGGTGCATCCATTGTGCGGCAGGATCAGCACGAGGTCCCATCCGTTGGCGGGAGGAGGTGTGTGCGCCGCATCCACCGGAATCCAATGGATCCGTGCGCTCCCGACCAACACGCCCACCGACGGCGGCAGGACCATCAACTGGTTCGGGGTGAGCCGGACGAGGTCCAGCCCCACGACAGCACCTCCTTGCCACGCCACTCGAGGCGGCATCCTCTCGGCACAGGAGGTGACTTTGGCGTCCAGCCATCGGGCACCGGGACCTGCCGGCCCTGTGGGAGGCGCCACACCTCGGTGCAGGTCGCAGCGCTTTCGTCCCGCCGATGGCTGGGCATGACGAATGGGATATCGCCGAGCTGCCGAAGCCACTGCTCAAACCCCGTGACCGTCCGGATCGAGACCGTTGGTCGGCGTGGCCGCGGCACCAGCACTTGGGCCGCATTCAGCCGTGGGCGCATGCCGAGCACGTAGTGGCCGACCTTGCGGCGGTCGTCAGGGTCAAGCCCCACGTCCCGTTGTAGCGCCTCCAGACCTCGCCCCGAGAACGAGCCATTCGCGCGGCCAACATCGGCAGATTTTCCAAGTCCTCAACGGCGGAAGGAGTGGGAAGGCCTCCAGCACCAGCCCGGGGCCGGGCGGCACCTGGTGCCGCCCGGCCGGAACGGCAGGTCGAGCCCATGCGCCCCCCTCGCCGCGGACGTTGTCAACCCTGCCAGAATCTTGAGCTAGGTAGCCTCCCCGGCGCCGTTCTCCCCGACAATGTCGCCGCGGACGCCAGCAGCGACCATGCCCGCCCATCCAACCCGGTCCGAGATTGAAAGCGTGGGCCCAATCCTTGGCAGGTACCGGCCACGTCAGCCAATGCACCCCTGCGCATCCACCGAACATACGCCACAGGGCCGATGCTCACGCACATCCCCGTCCATACGACCGGATCCGGGCACACCGGGCCGATGTACCACGGTCGTGTACCGGACCATGCGGCCGACGGGATCGGCCACCGCCGGCCACACGCCACTCCCACCCAAATCCACGGCCAACGGCCCTCGTCCAAGAGGTTGGAGGGCGAAACAAAAGCCGGCCGCACGTCGATGCCGAGTCCGGGCTGAACGCGGATCAGGCCAGCCATGCCTCAGTGGGAATCGCCACAGGATGTCATGGCCTTGGCGAGCGCGGGTCTTCTTTCTAGCGCTTACCCCAGGTACTCCTCCGTCTCATGAAGCGTAAAGCGCCTCGCCCCCCGCAAAAACTGATGCAGGATGTAGCGATGGCCGGCTCCGATCAGCACGAACACCCTGTCGCCAGAGGATGCCGCCAAGCGGGTGATGTTCACGAAGAGGATAAGATTGCGGCGATACCACCACTGAAGCCAATCCAGTCCGACATAGGCGTCTCCCTGGCCGACTTCGGCAAGGCGCAAGTAGTGTTGTTCGGTGAGGGCGTCGTACATCGTGTTGTTGACGGCCCGAAAGATATCAAGCAGGGGGTCGGTCTCGACGACCGGCGTAAGGCCGGGTCTCTCGCTTAATGCCCGGTACAGAGCCGGCTGATGGGCTTGGGCCCATTCCATCACCTCGCCGTACGCCTTCTGACCGGGCAAAGTGCCCATCCAGTCGATGGCGTGGACACGGGGAAGCCCTGCTGCCCGGGCTACCCGAAAGGCAATTTGCTCGACTTCGCTGTCCCCCGCTGCTTGGGCTCCGGCCCGAAAGGCGTCATACCGCTGCGTCAGTGTGGATTGGACCCGTGTCTCCACTTCGACCGCCACGGCGGTGGGGGCAAAAGCCCCCAATCGCGCCGCAAGGTCAGCCACTTCTTCGGCGCGACGCCCAGCTCGAACATCCCCGAAGTCGAAGGACCGCCAATCGCCGCGGTCAGTCAAGTGCACCGTCCCACAAATCAACACAGCAGGCCGGTCAGCGTCGGATCCCCGTTCCGGACGCATGGGCAACACCTCCAGGCTTCCCTTCAGTTCAATGGCCGACAACGGATATCCTGGCGGTAGCCATCGCCCCGGCCCACGTCATGGTCACCGGCATCTTACGGGAACGACGAAGGGAGCCGCGTCGTCCTCGCGCCGAGCCGGTTATCGACATGCCCTAAGACGTCTGCGGCGACGATGTGGCGACCGGGGTAGTGACATCCCGCCGATTCGGTCGCGACGGATTGCTCAGTGTCCGCCCTTGGCAAAGGGTGAACCCCTCGGCTCCGCTGTATGCGACCCCAAGATCGGCCCCTGATGGGGAGCAGCCAAGCCTCCAACGACTCCACGATCATGCGGAGGTGTCCACAATCAAAAGGCTACGGGCGGTCACGCTGGATGAACAGCTCTCCATTACCAATGGGGACCAGTACCTGCCGGTACCCGGATGTATCGGCCACCCGCTGCCGAAAGGCTTCCAGTTCGGCCGCTTTGTCCACCGCGTTGTCGACGATGATGAGGCCGTCGGTCGTAAGAATTCGCGTCAGATCAGGCCAGTAGCGTATGTACTCGGCACGTTCCGCATCCAAAAAGATGAGGTCCCAAGAGGCAGCCGCCGACCGGCGCAGAAACTCCGCGGCATCACCCTGCACGACACGAACCCGGTCCGCCACCCCCGCCCGTTCAAAATTCGCGGTGGCTTGAGCCGCTTTGTCGGGATTGACCTCCAGCGTGACCAATACTTGCCCGGCATCCGTGAGGGCATCGGCCCACCAGATGGTCGAATATCCGTTTGAGGTCCCCACCTCCAATATCCATCGCGGCTTCCACGCCCGAATCAGCATGCCAATCAGCAGCCCGGTATCGGCGGTAATGTTGAGCATTTTCTCCGCCCGGCTGGCCGCGATACGGTCATTCTCTTCACCAAACGCCTTCAGTCGCGCCAGAAAAGCCTCTCGTTCAGCGTCCATCAGCTTCCTCCCCGTTCGGCCGCATGCGCTCTAACCACGCCGCCCTGTCTTCCCGACCCAGCGCGCGATAGGCGGCAATTTCGTGCGCCAAGGCAAGGACTGGCCAGGCGCGACCTTCCCACTCCACCCATTCGACGAGCAGCCGCAAATCCACGGGCGGCGTCCAAGATCCATCTGCTCGGCGTGTTTCGATGGCGCCCATGATCTCCACCGAGACCCCGGCCACCCGCGCTCGACCGAAATGGGAGCGAATGCTGAGGGCCGTCCGGTACCGCACCGGCCACACCATATATGGCGCCAAGATCCGTTCGATAGCGTACGCGCCGTGGGCATCGGTCTGAATGTCGACGTCGTGCGGTACCACATCCATCCCCCGCAGGGCGAAGGCTGTACTCCCGGTCAGCGCCCACACGACGTCCGCCCCGCCCAACACATCGTACACGTGACGTAGGGCCATTCGGTGGTTCACCCCCAACGGCGGCCCGACGCCCGAACTCACCTCCCATTCCTCCCTTCCGGCGGCCGGCGACGCCACTCGCCGCAGATAACGATAACGTCCCGGCGGATCGTGTAAAACGTTCCCGGGGCGCGACACCCTCGCTATTGGGCCGCGGCCGCCGGCGAGTGCTCCCGTCGTCGGGCGCCGTCGGAAGCCTCAGCCCCTCTCTACGTGGAGCAACGCTCACGGACTGGCCGCGCATGCCCCGGCTCTCAGTCCGGCGGCCGCGCACCGGGCCTGTGCACTCCGCTTCCGAGGGGGCCAATGGCCCCGGCATGACCCAGCGCGAACCTGCCGGTATCGCGCCCCTACCAGTCCGGTTCGTCGTGGGCTTCACGTTCAGTCTCCAATTGGATGGTGACATGGGTCACTCCGAGAGGTTCCAACGCGTCATGCAGCCGGCAGAGGAGATCCTGACTGTCGGCCACCAAGAGGCTCTCGGGCACCGCCACATGACACGCCAGCGCGGTCTGTCCGCTGCCGATGCGCCACACGTGCAAGTCATGAACCCGGGACACGCCGCTCACCGCGGACAAAGCCGCCTCCACCCGGGGAATGGCGATTCCGGGTGGGGTGGCTTCCAGCAGAATGGCAATCGCCTCCTGCAGGACCCGCCACGTGCCGATGACCATCGCGGCGGCAATCAGCACGGTAAGGACCGGGTCGACAATCCCTGATCGGCTGACCCAAATCAGCACTGCGCCCACCAGCACCCCGAATGAACTGAGCGCGTCGGTCAACAGGTGAATCCAGGTGGCCCGGATGTTGACATTGCGACTGCCGTGGAACCAGAGCGCCAACACCATGTCCACACCGAGGGCGACCGTGGCAGCAGCCAGCATGATGGCCGGGCTCACCGCCGTGGGATGAAGGGCGCGGACGACCGCCTCCACCACCAGGGCCCCGGCGAGGCCAAGCAGCACGACGCCGTTGAGCAGCGCCACCAGGACTTCCATGCGCGCGTATCCGAATGTCATCGAGGGTGTGGGGGGACGCTGCGCCTGGCGCCAGGCATACCACGATAGGGCGATGGCGGCGACGTCGGTAAGCGAGTGGCCGGCATCGGCCCAGAGGGCCAAGCTGTGAGACAGCCACGCCCCGATCGCTTTGACGGCGATGAGCCCGATCGTCACCCACAACGCCCATTGCAGCCGGCTTCCCATCGCCCGGTCCCCGGCCTGCTGGGCGGGGACCATTCCCACGGCCTCGGAAGCCTCCGGCCCCTTCGACCGGTCCTCGGCCATCGCTCCGTCTCCCTTGTTCCACCCTTGCCCGTCGCGTTCGCCCATTCACTTCGGCAAGAGGGCGCCCACACCAATCCGCCGACTCCCCTGGATAGCGAAGCCACTCCACCGGATTTCCCGGCGCAACGGAAGGCCACCCACACCATGCCCCTCCATGGCGGCCAGGTGTCATCCTGGCCAGCGAAGCCAACGCCGTCCGACGACAGAGAAAATGCGGGGTTCGCCGGGATGGACGGCCGGAGGCCGAGCCCCGACGATCCGCACAACATCCGCCGGATTGAGCCCACGGCCGGACGGCGGGCCGGTCTTATTCATGGCTTCATCATAACAGGGCTGTCCGCCGACGCGGCAGGATGCGCGCGCGGCGACCGTCGGCCCGGGCTCATCCTCGTGCGACGCCACGCCCTGAGCCACCGGCCGTCTTGATGCCCGACCGCCCCGAACGTTCAAAGGGGCCCCTTTCCCGCCATCCGCATCCACGGGCGCTCACACGGGCGGGCCGCCATCCTCACCGCTTGCCGTCCGCACCGTGTTCTCCCGCCGCGGCGCCCGCCGCGCGACAGCCCGATGGCGAGCGACGTGTTCAGGCGGGCTCGCTCCAGGCCCCATGAGTCCACGGGGCTCCGACGGGCGTGGCCCGTCCCCTACCGACGCCACAAATATTTCCTCGCTCCCGATGAAATATTTCTGCCGCCGGCGGCGTTGTCTTCGTCAGAATACCGGCTCCTGGCGCTCCGAGGTGAAGGGGGTCATCGTCATGACGGAGGCGGCGGTGCAGTTCCGCGCAGGCGCTCCCGGTTTCTGGCCCGGGCGCGCCTGGTTGACGCGCTGGGACCATGGGCCGGATGCGCCGGCGGCCCGCGTTTCCGCCGAAGACGCGCCGGCATCGGCGGCGATCGGCCCCGAGCCGGAATGGATGACGCGCTATGTCGCGGCGTACGGTGACCGGCTGGTCCGTTTCGCCTGGGCCTACACCCAGGACCACGGACTGGCGCAGGACATTGCCCAGGAAACGCTTTTGCGCGTGTACCTTTATCTATCCCGACATCCGGACCGTGCCATTTCCGACGGCTGGGTGTTCACGGTGGCGCGCCGTCTGCTCGCCGATTGGCATCGCGTTCACCGGCGCCACCCGACACTACCGTTGGACGTCGCCACCGGCACGCCGAGCCCGGCCGAGGACCCCGACCGGACCGAAGATCTGAGACAGGCGCTGGCCCGTCTGCCCAGTCGGGAACGCACGCTGGTCGTGCTCTTCTACTACGAAGACTGGCCGGTCCGCCACATTGCCCAGGAGTTTCGACTGTCCGAGAACACGGTGCGCACGCGCCTCTTCCGTGCGCGGCAGAAGCTGGCGCGGTTATTGGGCGAGATGCCTGGCGACGGAGATGACCCCAATGCATAGGCGCATCCCGGATGGTGAGCTCAAGCGCTGGCTGTCGGAACGGCTTCCTCCCCTGCCGGGGGATTTGTCGTTCGACCGCGACCTGTGGGCGCGGTCCACGTGGCCGCGAGCCCGCCGCATTCCCCGCATCCGCTCCCGGCGACTGTTTTCCGGTGCGGCCGGTTTGGTGGCGGCGCTGCTGCTGGCTGCCGGCTGGCTTACGCTGCACCAGCGTGCCCCGGCCCCCTCCTTCGCCGGCGCCCCAGTCCGCCACCAGGCGGCCCTCCCCACGCCGACACGGGCGGTGCGCACCACTCCGCTGTCCACGTGGCCGGCGGGCAGCCGGCCCGGCAGCCTGCCGGCGTCCGCCGCGATAACGGCTCTGACGTTCCTGACACCCCAGGACGGCTTTGCGGCCGGCCACGGCATTTATTTCAGCGCCGACGCGGGGCGTCAGTGGGTGCCGGTCTACACCGGCTCCGCCGGCATCCAAGGTCTCACGTTCGTCAACCCCTCCATAGGGTTTGCCTGGGGGTATCACGACATCTTGAGCACGGTGGACGGCGGCTTGCAGTGGACGCTGGCGGGCAGCGTCCAGGAGACACTCCAATCCATCGACTGGGTCACGGACAACGTGGGCTACGCCGTGGGCGAGGGGAACGGTCCGCTGTTGAAGACGACCGACGGGGGCAGACGCTGGACCATTCTCCGCCAGTCCGCCAGCTCAGTGAGCTTCGTGGGGCCCAACCGGGGCTGGGCCCTGAACGGGGAGACGGCCTGGCACACGACCAATGGCGGGCGCAGCTGGTCCGCTTCGACCATTGTCGCCGGTGCCTCCGGGTCCGTCTTCGGAGGACAGATTGCGGCGCTGCCGGATGGGACCGTCTGGGTTCTTCTGCGCGGCGTGCCGGGCATGAATCAGGACAGTTACACGGTCTTTCGCTCCGGCAACGGACAGTCCTGGACCGCCGTCTTGAGTCGCTCGACCGCCGACGGGCCGGCCCCGGGGAATCCCAACGGCACGGCCACCGCTCCGGGGTTGAGTCCAGGACCCCTGGTCGCCGTCAGCCCCGAAACCGCCTGGGTTAGCGGTGTGTGCGCCGCGTGCGGGGTGGGTACCACAACGGTAGCCGTGACCCAAAATGGCGGGCGCACCTGGACCACCGGCGCCACCGTCCCCGGCTTGGTCCCGCCGGCAGGACTGTCCGCCGTCAATGCCGAGGTCGGCTGGCTGGCGACCCAGAACGCCGGGGCGTGGGCGGTACGGGCCACCCGCGATGCCGGCATGGTCTGGACCCGGGATGCGGGGCCGTAAACCGCGACTCGGGCAGCGGGGCCATCGACCGTCAGCGCGCCCGGCATGATGAAGGTTCCAACTCCTGATAGAGCGCCTGGAACCGGGCCAGCTCGTCCGCGGCATGAAAGTGCTCCAACACGTAGGCGCGGGCCCGGCGGCCGAGAGCCTCCGCCTCGCCCGGATTCTCCAACAGCTCGGCCGCCTCCCGCACGAACTCGTCGGGTTGGTCAAACAAACGGCCCACCGCTCCGGGCTCAAGGAGCGAGCGATTGCCCGGAATGTCGCGCGCCAGGACGGGACGGCCCACGGCCAGCGCCTCCAGCAAGGCATTGGACAGACCTTCGGTCAGCGACGTATTGATGACCACGTCGGCGGCCCGATACCACCGGGGCATTTCCGCCGGGGGCACGGGTCCGTACCAACTGGCCCACGGCGCCGCTTCGAGACGCGTCATCACACGGGCCCAATACACGTCATCGCGGCTTGGTCCCACAATGGCCAAGTGGACCGGTTTGAACGCCTGCAGCGCGTCCACCAACTCCAATGCCTCCAGCGCCCCTTTCTCCGGTCGGCCGGCCCCGGGAATTAAAAGCACCGGATGAGCCAAGGGCTGCCGGGGCCCGCTGGGCGAAAACTTTTCCGGGTCCACGGAGGGCGGCACATAGCGCACTTGCTCGAACGACAACCCGAGGCGACCCGCCACGACCGCGACCGCATCGGGAGTCAGCACGGTATGCCGGTGCACCGCCGTCAACGCCGCGCGGTTCTCCGGCTCGTAGGTTTCCGGCCGCCACACGTCGGTGCCGGTCCAGGTCACCACCAGCCGCTCCGGTGCCAGTCCCGCCCGCAGCAACGGCAGGGCGGTCGTACGGGCATTCAAGGCATGCACCACGTCGAAGCCGTCATCTCGCCACTCGGAGAGATGGCCCATCCAAACCTGGTGTCCGAAGCGCTGCAGACCGTCGGCTATCCGCTTGGCGCTCGACCAGTTTCCTCCCTCGACCGGCGTCCCGTCCGGGACCACCATGGCAATTTTCAGTGCGCTCACCCTTTCCCTGCACGTCGCCGTGTCAGCAGACCGGCCGTTCCTAAGCCCGAGCGTCCCGCTACGGCCGCCGGTCGGCCGCGGTTTCCAATTCCGCCGGCAAGAGAGCGTCGGCCCGCGCCAACACCATTTGGCGAAAACGGTGCGCGATGGGATCGCGCCACAAGGTTTCGGGCTCGCAGACCAGGTAGAGCCAGCGGTGAAGATTCACCCCCGCGACATCCATCACCGTCACCTGCGTGCCGCGTTCGCGCTCCAACGAAGCCGCCGAGGCAAACGTCGCCCCAATCCCCGACCGCACGGCGGCCAGAGCGCCGTCGGCCGAGTCCACCACCAGAACGGGCTCCGCGGGCAGGCTCCATCCCTGCGCGGCCAGGGCCTCGTTGACCGTCTGCCATGTCCCCGAACCATCCTCCCGAGCCACGATCGGCAACTCCGCCAACATGGCTGGATCCAGCGGGGCGGTCAGCTCGCCCGCCAAAGCCGCCGGCACCGCGAGGCGAATGCGGTCCGTGGCCACCGCCCGCGCGTCCAGACAACAATCTGCCGGCGGACAGCCCATGAACCCGATGGCGGCGTGATGGCGAAGCAGGGCGGCCTCCACCGCGTGCGACCCCAGAACGCTGAGACGAGGCCGCACACGCGGGTAGCGGGACACAAATTCCGCCAGCCATTCCGACACCGGCCCCAGCGCCGGCGCCGAGCTCGCGGCGATGCGGAGCGGTCCCGCCAACGCCGGCTCGCTCTCCAGTTCCTGCCTCAAGACCGCCCAGCGATCCAGCGTGTCGCCGGCGAACTGCAACAGCTGCCGGCCGGCCGCAGTGGGCCGCAGGGGAACCTCCGACCGGTCCAAGAGCATCTCCCCCACCGACTCCTCCAGACGCTTCAAATGGCGACTGGCGGTGGATTGAGTCATGCCGAGCGCCAACGCCGCCCGCGTGACACTTCCGCACCGGGCAACCGCCCGCAGCAGTGCCAGATCCTCAAGGTCCGTCCGTATTCCCTCCCCTCTCCGCGCCCCCGCTCACTCGGGCCACTCCACGGGGCCCTCGTGCCGGACGCCGTCTTGTCCCGTCAATGTGCCGATGTTGGCCTGAATGACAACAAACTCCAAATCCTCACGGCCGTGGTTGCGCCAGGCCCGCTTCCCCGCCGGTGTCACGCGGAGAACCGTGCCGGGCTGAACGCCGACAATGTCCCCGTCCACCTGAAATTGGCCGCGGCCCTTCAGAAATATGTAGAGTTCTTCATGTTGGCGATGCTGGTGCACAAAAGAGCTGCCCTGTCCGGCCTTAAGACAGTTCAGAGAAACCTCCATGCCGGTCAATTCCAGCGCGGGGCCAAGAAACAGCTTGCTGTCCAAATCGCTCAGAGGGCCCGTCTGGCCGACCGTATAATGGTCACCCCGGCGCACCACATCCACGACTGCCACCGACCCGCCTCCTCTTTCGTCCACGATCTGTCCGTCCACCCGGCAGGGAACGACGCCCGACTCCCGGCACGCCCGGACGACGACGGCGCCTTCGTCTTATCTATCCCATGCTACTATTTAATTCTTAGGATGCAACAGTGATGTCGCCACTCGCCCACCATATCCGCCAGCCTCGGCTCGTCCGCGACCTTTCCGCGTCCTCCGCCTCTCCAGGGCGAAAAGCCCGTCGGGGCCGTCGGGGACATCTGGGCGCCGTTCGACCCCATCCCAATCAACGAGAACAGAAAGACGTTGGAAGACAATGGCAGAGACGGGAATGACGGGAATCGCTCCGGAAGGAATCGCCCCAGGGCATCGCCGATCGCGTGACAGGGTTCGCAGCGTCGCCGCCGCCCACTGTCCCCGCGGCATGCATCCCCGAATTGGCGGGATCCATCGCCGCACAAGCGGACCGGCCCGTCCGCGGACCCGCTGGGAGCCGTGGGCGATGTGGGTCCCCTCTCATCTCCTCCTGACCGGGTCCCTTTACTACTTACGATATCACTGGTACTATATCTTTCGTAGCTCTATCCCTCTTCTCAAAGGAGTGTGACCGCATGGCCGAGGCACCAGCCCCCTCCACCACCGTCTGGGACATCGACCCGAATCACAGCACGGCAGAATTCTCGATCCGGCATATGATGATCACCACCGTCAAGGGACGGTTCAGCGGCATCACCGGAGCGGTAGAGGGCGATCCCGAAGATCTCACCGCCGCCCGCGTGCATTTGGAAATTGATCTCGCCACCGTGGACACGCGCCAGCCGGAGCGTGACAATCACCTGCGCTCCGCTGACTTCTTCGACGTGGAGAAGTATCCCACGATGACATTCACCAGCCGTCGCATCACCCGAACCGGCACCAACACCTACGACGTCGCCGGCGATCTGACCATTCACGGCGTCACCAAAGAGGTGGTGTGTCGAGTGACCTACGAGGGCCAGGGCAAGGATCCCTGGGGCGGCATCCGGGCCGGCTATACCGCCGCCACCACCCTGAACCGCAAGGACTTTGGCCTCATGTGGAATGTGGCGCTCGAAGCCGGCGGCGTGCTGGTGGGGGATCAGGTCAAAGTGTCGGTGGAGCTGGAGACGGTGAAGCGGGCCTGAACGTTCCTCCCGGACCGACGGCGGATCGTCCGCCCCTCGGGCTTGTGGCATGCAGGCCCCCGAAGAACGCACACCGGACGCCAACCGGCGCCCGGTGTGTTTTATGCGAACCGCGGCTCAACCCTGGTCCGAAAAGCGCGGATACGTCGCGATGGTGCCGCGCAGACGCTGGATCTCCTTGAATAGGCAGCGGTTCATCACCACGCGCTTGCCGGCCGCCGATGCCGTCCGGGCGGCCACCGGACTGACGACGCCTTCTTGCATCCAGAAGACGGGCGCCGAAATCCCGGCAGCTTCTCCCGCCACCTCGGGCGCCTTGTCCGATGTGCGGAAGACCTCGACCACATCGACGGGTTCCGCAATGTCCCCCAATCGGGCAACCGCCGGCACGCCCAGAATGGTTTGGCCGGCATAGGCGGGATTCACGGGAATGATGCGGTAGCCGAGGCGCTGGAGCTTTCGGGCCACGCGGTAGGAGGGGCGTCCGGGCTGCCGGGAGAGACCCACCACGGCGATGGTCCAAGGGCGCCCGTCCGGGCGGGTGGGCGACTGCGCCACGGATCGAATCACCGCCTCGTCATTGATGAGGACCGACGGGCGCCAATCCCCGGACGCCTTGGCCAGCGCCTGTTCCATGTCTTCCCACAAATCATCCACATGCTCCAGGCCAGCCGAGAGCCGAACCAGATCGGGATCGGCTCCGGCTCGAATTTGCTCCTCCGGCGATAGCTGCTGATGGGTGGTGGAGGCCGGATGAATGACCAAGGAACGGACGTCCCCCACATTGGCGACATGCGACCAGAGCCCGAGTGCGTTGATGAACCGCTTGCCCGCCTCCACCCCGCCGCGAATCCCGAAATTGAGCATGCCCCCGTACAAACCCCGGTCCAAGTATTGAACCGCCAGCTCATGAGACGGGTGGTCCGGCAGGCCGGGATAATTGACCCAGGCGACGCCGGGATGCGTCCGAAGACGGTTGGCCAATTCGGCCGCGTTGGCCGAGTGCCGCTCCATCCGAATGGACAGGGTTTCGATGCCCTGCAGAATGAGCCAAGCGTTCAGCGGTGCCAGCGCCGCTCCCATGTCGCGCAGCAGCTTGACCCGAAGGCGCGTGGCGAACGCCAGGCTCCCCATTTCGCGTGCGAAACGAAGCCCATGGTAGCTGGGATCGGGCTCGGAAAACTGCGGAAACTCCGGCCGGTCGTAGTCAAAGGCGCCGCCGTCCACAATCACGCCGCCCATGGCGGCCCCGTGCCCGCCGAGCCACTTGGTGCCCGAATGGATGACGAGATCCGCCCCATGTTCCAGGGGCCGACACAAGTAGGGCGTCGCGAAGGTGTTGTCCACCGCCAGGGGTACGCCGTGATGGTGAGCCAGCCGCGCCCACGCGCCGAGGTCGGACACGTCCAGCCGGGGATTGCCCAAGGTTTCCACCAAAACCATCCGGGTCCGCTCGGTCATCAGGGTGGCCGCCTCCGCCAACGAATCGGCGAACCGGGTCCGAATCCCCAGATCGGACAGGGTGGAGGACAACAGTGTGAATGTGCCGCCGTAGAGATGTGAGGAAGCCACCACCTCGTCCCCGGAGCGGCAGCAATTCAGCACGGCCGCCGTCGTGGCGGCCTGTCCGCTGGCAAAGGCGACGGCCGCCACACCACCTTCCAACAGCGCCACCCGCTTCTCCAACACATCGGTGGTGGGGTTCATGATGCGGGTGTAGATATTGCCCGCCTCGTCCAGGTTGAAGAGCTCCGCGGCATGCTGCGTGCTTTGAAAAACGTAGGCGGTGGTCTGATAGATCGGGACCGAACGCGCACCGGTGGCCGGATCGGGCGCCGCGCCCCCATGAATGGCCACCGTGTCAAAATGATACTCCCGAGGTTCCGACATCGCCCACTCCCCCTTCGGTCACTCTTGGCCGGCCCAGACGCCAAAAAGCCGCCGACGATGCGGCGGCGACACCAGGTATCGCGGCCCTCTCATCTCTCAGCGATTGGCTGCAGGATTTGGCACCGTGACATCAGTCCGGTTGCCGGGCATCATCGGGCCAGTCCCTCCGCCGCTCTCCATAAGAGGCCAACTATGAAATTGCCGGTATCTTATCAAAGGCCTTCCGATGGCGCAAGCCGTGGCTCCGACACCCAACGAACGGGCGTCAAAACGGGTGCGGCCCGGCCCGCGCATCGAACATCCCGCTGTGCTAACGTGATGGGGGTCATCACGATAGCGAGGGGGGTCCCGCATGGCGGATTCCTTGTTTTGGGGCCGTCGGGTACGCTTGTCCGCCATCTGCCCCGACGATGCGCCGCGATTGGCCGCCTGGTACGACGACAGCGAGTTCCTCCGCCTGTACGCGGCCGATCCGGCCTGGCCCCGCAGCGCCGCCGACATCGGTGCTTGGCTGCAGGACCAAAAGCCGCCGCAGAACTTTCTCCTGGCGGTGCGTCCCCGAGACGAGGACGGTTTTTTCGGCATCATCGGTCTGGACGAAGTGCTGCCCTTCCAAGGTGTGGCGGGGTTGTCCATGGCGCTCGGCCGGCCCTACTGGGGGCAGGGGTATGGGCGCGAAGCGCTGCATCTCCTCTTGGCCTACGCGTTCGGAGAGTTGAACGTGAGGCGCGTGCAGCTGACCGTCTTTGCCTACAATCCGCGCGCCGTTCGCCTCTATGAAAGCGCCGGCTTTCAGCGCGAGGGAGCGTTTCGCGAGTTCATTCAGCGCGACGGCCAAACGTACGACATGTATCTCTACGGCCTGCTGCGACGAGAATGGGATGCACGCCAGGGCATGGCTCATCCCTAAGCCGACTCTCTCCTCCCGTGGTCGGGCCGCAGCCTGGCGCAGCCATGGCGTGCCGGGCCCTAAGCCGCGAGCCCACTCGCGGCTCTCCCCGAACTTTCCCGGCCGGCGACCGTACGGCGGTGCCGACTCGGGGTCTCGGCGCATGCCGTGCCCGGCCCCGGGTACTCTCAGCCCACACGGTGTCCGAGCGCGAGGCCGATGCTGGCCCCCACCGTGGAGGAGGCCCCGGCCAGCAGCATGAACTGCAACCCGCTCCTCCATACGGGACTGGCGGTCGTCTTGCCCTTCACCGCGCCCAGCGCGAAAGCGGCCGCCAAGGATAGGCTCCACGCGAGGTTGCGCGCCAGGGGTTCGGTTAGCGGGAGCAGGAACGGCAGCGTGGGCGGAATGGATCCGAGCACCACGCCGATGGCCATAATGACGGCGTTGGCCACCGGCCGCTCCGTGCGGTCCTCATGCCACCCGAGGCGTTGCCGCACCAAAAAGCGCAGCCATCGCCCCCGATCGCCGGTGATGGTCTCGCTCATGGCCCGCCGGAGCCCGCGAGCCACGCCCATCTCGTCCAGCAGGGCGTCCACGACCGCGCGTTCCTGGCGGGGCTGACGCCGAATCCGGATGTGCTGCTCATGAATCTGCTTTTTGACCAGGTCATTTTGGGAGCTGGAGGCCAGATACGAGCCTATCGCCATCGACACGGTGGCGGCCCCTACCGCCGAGAGCGCCGCAATCAGCACGGATGCCCGCGGCTGGCCGGACAGCACCTCGCCGGACACCAAGCCCACCGTGGCCACCAACCCGTCGTTGATGCCAAAGACGGCCTCGCGCAACAAACTGCCGGGATGGACGGCGAATCGTCGCCCGGGTTGGCGGCCGCCGAACCGGTGGCCACGGGTGGTGGTGACCATGGCGCCTCCCGTTGGGGATGTCGTTTTCACTCTCCCCCGGCGTCCCGCGTCCCATGCACCCGCCCGGGCGCGCCAGCCCTCCCGGATTCGTCAGCCCGCTGCCCGCTCATGCGGCCGGGCTCAGGCCGGCCGGGTCAGGTCCAACGTTTGCAGCACGGCTTCGGCGGCCGCCTCGCCGTCCCGGACACAATCGGGTATTCCCACACCGCGATACGCGGCGCCCGCCAACTTGAGCGGCACGGCGTCCCCCGTCAACCGCTGCAGGGCCTGTATCCGCTCTCCGTGGCCCACCGTGTACTGAGGCATGCCGGGTGTATGCCGAAACACCCGCACATGCCGGGGATCAGCGCGGAGGTCAACCACCTGCTTCAATTCGGACAGCGCCCGGGCAATGAGGGCCGCGTCATCCTGGTCCACGGCCGCCTCGTCCCCGCTCCGGCCATAGAAGACCCTGAGCGGCCAATAGGGCAGAGGAGCGGGATATTGCCACTTTTGACTCACGTAGGTCGCCGCCGTCATGGCCAAGGCCTGGCCGGCCGGGACGAGAAATCCGGTCTTGCCCGCCGGAAGCCGAATGGCGCTCGGATCAAACACCAGGCCAACCACCGCCAGGCGCGCATAGGGAATCGTCTTGAGCAACGCCGCGGCGGCCGGCTCCAATCCCTCCACCAACTCGGAGGCGGCGGCGGCGGGGGTGGCGACGATGACGCCGTCATAGCGCTCCCGGTCCACGTCGGTCATGACGCGATAGCCGCCGGCATCAGGCTCCAGCGCGCGGACAACGACCCCCAGCCGCAGCCGGTCCCCGAGGCGCCGAGCCAGTTCGTCGGGCAACGTCTCCAGACCGCTCGCCAACGTCATGAACACCGGAGGTCGGGGGCCCGGAGGCGCAGCCGGGAGCGACGCCACCGCCCGGATCAGACTTCGATACTGAGCCTCCCACTCCAGCACCTGCGGGTAGGCGGCCCGGGCCGACAGCTGGCGAATGTCGCCCGCATAAATCCCCGACAACATCGGCGCCGCCACCCGGTCGACCAACGCCGCCCCGAAATGATGCTCCAGCAAGCGGCCCAGGCTCACGTCAGATCCCTTGCGGCGCAGTCGGGGCAGAAACACGTCCGCCAACAGCCGCACCTTGGCCCCCGGACCCAACAGCGGCGATCGCAGGAGCGGCACGAATTTTCCCGGCACGCCCGCCAAAAGGCCGGCGGGAATCGGATGCAGGCGTCCGTTCCAATAGATGTCCGCGCCTCGCGCCTGGGGATGCGTCGGGATGAGCTGGTCCGCCAAGCCCAAGTCCGTGGCCAAGCGGACGGCGGCGGGCTTTCGCGTCAGCAAGGAGTCCGGGCCGCCCTCCAGCGGCACCTGCTGTGAGCGGTCGGTGACAATGACGCCACCGGGCCGCTCCTTGGCCTCGTACACCATGACCTCCACCGGGTCGCCGGCCGCGCGCCGCTCCAACAGACGGTGGGCGGCCGCCAGGCCGGTGATGCCGGCGCCAATGACCGCCACCTTACGCATGGCTGCCCACCCGCGTCTCGCTCGCCCGCCGTGTGTCGCCCCGGGCCAGCACGTCCGCCAGGACGGCTGCCAAGCGCGGATCATCGTTCAAGGAACGCGTGCGCGCAAACCGGATGCCGGCCGCGTCGGCCACCCGCTTGGCCTCGATGTCCAAGTCGTACAGCACCTCCAGGTGGTCGGACACGAAACCGATGGGACAGACCAGCACGGCCGGTTCGCCGGCTGACCCGAGCTCACGGATCCGGTCCAGCACGTCGGGCCCCAGCCACGGTTCGGCCGTGCGGCCGGCGCTCTGCCAGGCGAACTCGTACCGTGGCAGAGCCATGTGGGCCGCCACCGCCTCCCCGGTTTCCCGCACTTGATCCGGATAGGGGTCGCCACGCTCCAGAATGACCACGGGCAGGCTGTGGGCGGTAAACACCACCATCGGGTCGGTGCCCAGGGCCTGGCGAGCCTCCTGCACACGATCGGCGAGCAGGTCAATCAGCGACGGCTCTCGGTGCCACGACAAAATGTAGCGCAGGTCCAACGGCTGGGGCAGCGTCGCCACCCCGGCCTCGCCGGCGCGAATGTAAGCCCCCACGCTCATGTCGGAGTAATGCGGCGCCAGCACCAGCGCGGTGGCCGCCTCGATGCCGTCCTGCGCCATCGCCGCCAAGGCGTCGGCAATAAAGGGCGCCGAATGTCGGTATCCCACATACACGCGAGAGCGTCCGGGACCCTGTCGGCGGTCCAATTCTGCGCTCAGCCGCTGTCCGAGCCGGGCCGTGATTTCCGGCAAGGGCGAATGGCCGCCGATACTCCGGTAGCGGTCCTCCAACTCCGCTTGGACGGCGGCGCTGAGCGGTCGCCCACCCCGAATGTGGGCATAGTAGCGGGGAATGTCATTCACGTCGCTGGCCACTCCGTGCGCCATCAACAAGACTCCGTGCGCCATGGCTTGTCATCCCTCCTGCACGGTCAGCGGCCGGGCTCGCCTTCGGTGTGGACCAGGCGAACCAGGCGCCGCACCTGTTCGGGGTCGGTGTCCGGCAACACCCCATGTCCCAGATTGAACACGTATCCGGGCTGCCCCGCCAGTTCGGCCAGCACCCGCCGGGCCTGGACCGCCGTGGTGTCCCACGGCGCCAAGAGCGCCACCGGATCCAAGTTGCCCTGCAGGGCGATGCCGGATCCCAGCGTCCGCCGCACCTCGCCCAGCGGCTGACGCCAGTCGACCCCGATCACCTCAGCCCCGACGCGGGTCATCGACGCCAACAAATGGCCCGCCCCGACGCCGAAGTAGATGCCCGGCGCCCCGAGGGGGGACAGACTGTCAAAAATCCGGCGCGTGTACGGGAACACCCGGGTTTCGTAGTCTTCCCGGCTCAGGGCGCCAATCCAGGAATCAAACAGCTGCCACGCCCGCGCCCCGGCCTGCAATTGAGCCTTGAGGTGCGCGATAACGATGTCGCCCAGCACCGTCATGAGCCGGTCCCACGTGTCCGGATCGGTCCACATGAGCCGTTTGCTGTAGGCATAGGTCCGGCTCGGCCGACCTTCCACCAGGTAGCTGGCCAGCGTGAATGGAGCCCCGGCGAAACCAATGAGCGGGACGCCGTCCAGCAACTCCACCGCACGGGCCACAGCCTCCCCGGTGGTCGGCTGATCCCGGGGCGGATCCAAGACCTTCAGCCGCGCCGCCTGGATCCCCGAGCGAATGGGATCCGCCACGACCGGCCCGACACCCTCCCGAATCTCGTAAACCACGCCCGCCGGACCCAGCGGCACCATGATGTCGGAAAACAGGATCGCCGCATCCAGCCCGAACTCTTCCACCGGGCGGACGGTGATTTGTGCGGCCAACGAGGGGGTGCCGGCCAGCTCCAGGAGACTTTTGGTTTGGCGCAGTGCGCGATACGTCGGCTGATAACGGCCCGCCTGCCGCATCAACCACACCGGCACCCGATCCGTGGGTTGGCCTCGGCACGCTTTCAAGAAGCGGTCCTGGTGGCTCATGCGCGGTCGGTCCCGTCCAGATCCAGCCAATCGCCCAATCCCGCCGCG
The DNA here is from genome assembly GCA_027318915.1 of Clostridiales bacterium. The sequence continues at coordinate 57,678 of DAHVOH010000001.1, read as the reverse complement.
TCCAGCCGGCTTCCGAGATAGAAGGGGCCAAAGTCGGCAAAGCGCGCGCTGGCCTCATCAAATCGCATTTCATAAATCAACTTTTTAAAGTCCAAGGCGTCCTCGGCAAACAACGTCACCCCCCACTCCCAGTCATCCAACCCTTGGGAGCCGGAAATAATCTGGATCACCCGGTCGTGGTACTTGTGGCCCACCGCTCCGTGTCCGCGCATGAGGTGAGCTCGGTCCGCCCGATCCATCATGTACCAGTTGTCAGCCCCCTCGCGGCGTTTCGACATGGGATAGAAGCAGACATAGGGCGAGGGCGGCACTTCCGGATAGAGGCGAGACTTCAAGTAGGGGTTGGTTTCCGGGTCGGGATTGCCCCGCGCCTGGTAGGCCGAGAGTTCAACCACCGACACGTACGAGTAGGCGGCGGGCATGAACGGGGCCCATGCCCCCTTATCGAAGGTGGCTTTCAGATCCACCAGATCATTCAACGTCGGGCGCAGATGCAGCCACAGCACGTCAGCCTTGTGACCGGCGATGCGATACAGAGCAAATCCGCCCGCACGCGCCCGGTCGAGCTCCTGCCACTGTCCCACCAGTTCCTGGGTCTGGCGAACCACCGATCGGCGGGTGATCGCGTCCGTCGCCCGCCACCGCTCCCAGTCGACGCGCCGCAAATCATGCAAAACCCACCAACCCTCCAGGGTCTCCACCGGCTCGCTCATGGCCTCGCCCCCCTGCCGCATTCCCGCTCCCCCAACACAATAGCACGCGCAAGAATGGCCGGGCTGTGGGCGGCCCGGCGGACGGCCGGCGAAATCCCCGAGCGCGTCCGCTTCCTACAAGGCTCAGCGCGTGCGCCGGCGTCATCGCGTCTCGCGCCCATGCCGCGTCGCTTCGTTGACACCGGGAAACGGGCTGGCTACCCTAATGCCAGCTTGACCCTGCGGGCACCCTTGTCGGTAGAGCGGAAGGCCGCGCCGCGGGTTGCACAGGATTCGCAGGCCCCGGCAATGGAGGCGGCGGTGACAGAAGACATCGAGGTATACGGCGATGAGCCTCTGATTCTGGAGTGCGGCGTGCCCCTGGGGCCGATTGTGGTGCGCGTCGAGGGGTTTGGCCGGTGTCGGCCGAATCGGGCGTGTCTGGTGTTGCATGCCTTGACCGGCGACGCGCATGTCGCGCGTCACGGCGCCGAGGATCGTCCCGGCTGGTGGGAGGCGTTTGTCGGCCCGGGCCGGCCCTTGGACACGGATTCCTGGTGGGTGCTGGGCATGAATGTTCTGGGCGGGTCCGCGGGGACCACCGGTCCGCAATCCCTTGCCCCCGATGGCCGGCCCTTTGGTCGGCGATTCCCGGTGGTGACGGTGCGCGACATGGTGCGGGTGCAGGCACGCGTCCTCGATGTGCTGGAGGTGCCGCGCTTGGCCCTGGCCATCGGCGGCTCGCTGGGCGGCATGCAGGCGTTGGAGTGGGCGGCGCTCTATCCGGAACGGGTCGCGGTCGCGGCGGCCATCGGGGCGAGCGATGCCCTCTCCCCGCTCAGCGTCGGCCTAAACGCCGCCCAGCGAGCGGCGGTGGCCCTGGGTCTCCGGCACGGCGACCCGGCCGGCGGCATTCAGGCCGCTCGGATGCTGGCCATGCTGACATATCGCTCGTCCACCCACATCAGCGCCCGCTTCGGACGCCGCCGGCAGCCGGACGGGGACCTGGCCGCCGGACCCGAAGGGGTGCACTTTGCCGTCGAGTCCTACCTCACCTACCAGGGCGACAAGCTGGCCCGCCGGTTCGACGCCATGACCTACCTCCTGCTCAGCCGGGCCATGGACCTGTACGATCTGTGGGCCGGTCGGGACCGCCCCGACGCCGGCATTCAAGCCCGCCTCCATCTGGCCGGAATCTCCCACGATTGGCTGTTTCCCCCGGACGATATCCAGGCCCTCGCCGGCCGTTTGGCCAGCGCCGGCGTGACCGTGCACTACGAGGAACTGGATTCGGACATCGGGCACGACGCCTTCTTGATTGACTCACCCGAAATGCGGCACTGGCTCGGAACGGTCATGGCGGACGTGGCCGACGTCTGCTTGGCCGAGGACGTTTCGTGAACATCGGCGTCATTGGCGTGGGCCATGTGGGGGCGGCCCTGCTGACCCAGATCGCCGCGGGCGAGGCCGAGATCCAGGGCCGTCTCGGCGAGCCCCTGCGCGTGCGCCGTGCCGTCGTGCGCACACCCCATGCTCCGCGTCCCTGCCCGCCGCCCGATCTGGGCTACACCACCGATGTGGAAGACCTGTTGCGCGATCCCCACATTCACGTGGTGGTGGAACTGGCGGGCGGTCCGGAGTGGTTTCCCGTCCTGACCCGCGTATTGGCCAGCCGGCGGCCGGTCGTCACCGCCAACAAAGCGCTGTTGGCGGAGAGAGGCGCGGAACTGCAGCGCACGGCGCGGCGCAGCGAAACCGCCCTGTTCCAGGAAGCCGCCGTAGGCGGAGCCATTCCCATCATGCGTGTCCTCGCCCGCTCACGAGCCGGCGAGAACATCCGCTACGTGGGAGGCGTGCTCAACGGCACCGCGAATTATCTGCTGGGGGCGATGAGCCAAGGACACGAGTACGCGCTCGCGCTGCAACAGGCGCAGCGCTTGGGTTACGCCGAGTCGGACCCCACCGACGATGTGGACGGCATGGACACGGCCCGAAAACTCTCTATTTTGGTCCAAGCCGCCTTTGGTGCCGACATCCCGCCCACGTCCTGGCCGCTGAGAGGAATCCGGGGACTCAGCGCACCCGCGCTGACACGGCTGCAACCCCACTTTGCCGTCAAGCTGCTGGCGCAGGCATGGCGTCAAGACGGGGGGATTCAAGGCCTGGTCGGCCCGACCCTCATCCCCCGGCACCATCTCTTCGCCGGTCCGCAAGGACCGGAAAACGCGGTGCTAGTGGCTGGAGACCCAGGGGGACCCACGGGACTCTTGGGCCTGGGAGCAGGCGGTGCGGCCACTGCCAGCGCGGTCTTGAGCGACGTGTTGGAAGCGGCGGCGGTTGTATTGGGCGCACCGCCCCCGTATTTTCCAACCGTCCGTCCTCACCGCGCGGAGGCCCCCCGCCTCTACGCGTTTGTACCCATCGCGCCCGATGACGATGCCCAACGGCGTCACGTGGAGACGGTGGCCGAGCGGCGGGGATGGCCCAGCCGCCGCTCGCGCTCGTTCCCGTGGGGCATCGCGTTCGAAGGATCGTTCGAAGGAATTGTGATGGGACCGCTGCCGAGCCACGAACTGCCCCCGGGTCTGCTCGGCGGGGCCGGCGAGCCACTCTGGCTGGGCCCCGGCCTGGGACCATCCGTCAGTCCTCTCAGCGCCCCCGAGTTGGAGTGGGCCGGACCTTAGGGCCCACTCGGCCATCGTTGCTACGAATGCCAAGGACTGGACTTAAGTCGAGTGATGGCAGGAGCAGGGCCGGGCTCGGCACTCGGACGCGCAGGCACTGGACCTGGTCGCGGACGGGGCGGGAGCCCCGGGTACCGCGGACGGCCCTGGCCGGTCGAACGGCAGCGCGCCAATGCGACGGGCCTCCGCGTGCCTGGGAATAATCCTCCCGGGCACGCGCCTGCAGCATTCGCTCGCGCTTCGCGCACCGGCTCGTCAGCTTCCGCGGCCGCAACGGGCGGAGATGGCCGGTGATCCCCTTGGAGACGTCCCCCTCAGCGGTCACGCCACGACGGGGCCGGCCTCACCGTGTGGGCGGAATGGACCCCAGGGACCTATCCGACGGGCATCCCCTGCACCCCCGCCGAGGTCCGGGCCCTCAACCTCTATCGGTAACCGACACGTGAACCCTTAACCGACCCGTCGACATCCGCCACCGAGAGACGGAAGCCGCTCACGACTCCACAAACTGCACGCACAGGCCCCCCGGCGCCACGACCATGTCTCCCGTGAGGTGATAGCCATGTGCGGCCAGCTTCTCTTCTGCGGCGCGAAGACTGTCCACCCGCAGCGCCACATGATCCGGCAGCCTGGTAGACTGGCGATCGCCTTGTCCACCCGACTCCGCGCCAACCGGAAACACGGCCAGACTCACGCCGCCCGGCAGCGCATACACTCCGCGCAGGGCCGTTCCCTTGCGCTCGAGCCCGAGCACCTCTTGCAGAAACTGATGGAGGGCGGCGGGATCCTCTACGCGCACCGCCACATGATCCAATGCTCCCACAACCATCATCCGCGCCTCCTTTGGGGAACGCACCCTCGACCGGTGACCGGCGAGCACCGCCCGGCCAGCCCGATCCCTCTCGCATCCGCACCAGTGGCATTATACCGTTTCGGTGGTCCGCAATCCTTGCCGACCGCGCCTCAACGATCTACCATGAGGCCATAATGCGAACGCATGAGCCATCGGAAAATGCGGGCGGCCTCCGCCCGGTTGTCTGGCACTGCGACGCCGATGCTTTTTTTGCCGCCTGTCATCTCGCCGTCGACCCCACGCTGCGTGGGCGTCCTCTGGTGGTGGGCGGCGATCCGGCAACGCGTCACGGCATTGTCCTGACCGCCACCTATGAGGCGCGCCCTTATGGCGTGAAAACGGCGATGCCGTTGGCCCAGGCGCTTCGCCTCTGTCCCGATCTGGTGGTCATTCCCCCTGACGGTGCCTTGTACGGGGCTTTCAGCCGGCGCCTGATGGACCTGTTCGCCGAATTTTCCCCGGTCGTGGAACCGTGCTCCATCGATGAGGCATGGCTCGATATGGGCGGAGGGGCCCTCCGGCCCTACGCCTACGATCCGGTGCAGGGCGCCCGACGGTTGCAGAGCCGCGTGCGCGAGGAGATAGGCATCTCGGTCAGCATCGGCGTCAGTTCCAACAAGATGCTGGCCAAGCAGGCCAGCGACATGGAGAAACCGGCCGGCATCACGGCCCTGTGGCCGGAGGATGTCCCGACGCGTCTATGGCCCCTGCCGGTGCGCGCATTGTATGGCGTCGGTCCCAAAGGGAGCGCGCGTCTCGAGGCCGCCGGCATCCATTCCATCGGTGACCTGGCCCGGGCTCCGGCGGCGACGCTGGGTACGGTGCTGGGGGGCCACGCCGGCCCTTTGCAGCTCAGAGCTCGCGGGCTTGACCCTTCGCGGGTGTCCGTGCCCGTTCCGGGCGACGAGCAGTCCGTCAGCGTTGAACGCACCTTGGCCCATGACGTACGCGACACGGCTGACGCGCGGCCCTATCTCCTCAGCCTGGCCGACGAGCTGGCGAGTCGGCTGCGCTCTCACCGACGCTGGGGCCGGACAGTGATTCTCAAGTACAAAACCGCCCGATTCGTCCTGCACACGCGGCAAACGCTGCTGGCGTCCCCGACCCAGGACCGGGACCGTCTGTATCAGACGGCGCTGGGCCTGTTTGCGTCGCGTCCTCATCCCGAACCCGTGCGGCTTCTGGGCCTGGGCGTCAGCCGTCTGGCGGAAACGCCCGGGGATCTCTTCGAAAATCCACGCGATCTGGCATTGGAACGGGCCGTGGACGACATCCGGCGACGGTTTGGCACGGGCGCCATTGGTCCGTTGGCGGCCCGCCGGCACGGCGCCCACAGCCCGTCGACCTTTCGCCGCCACGAACCCGAACCCGATGACGATGAGTCTCGCTAGCCGGCCCATGAAGGATGCGAGCCGACCCTATTTAGCATCGAGGCAAACGCAGGCCACGACGCCACAGCCTTTTTAATGAACCTCTTGCATAGTCATGCATAGTATTGCATACTTTGTGCCCTGAGGAGGTCTTCCTTGCGTCTGGTGGTCAAAGTGGGGAGTTCGAGCCTGGTGGGCCCCGATGGCTGGCCGGACTCCACGGTCATCGGGCAGCTGTGCCTGCAGATTCGACGTTTGATGGCCGAAGCGCACGAAGTCGTGCTGGTGTCCTCGGGTGCGGTGGCCACCGGTTCCGCGCTCATCGGCGCGCGTTCCAGCAATCGGTCGGCGCAGGCGGCGGTGGGACAGGCACATCTCATGGGTGTCTATCGGCGGTTTTTAGGCACGCGGAGCATCGCTCAAGTTCTCGTCCTCAAACCGGATCTGGAGCCTCAAACGCCGTCGCCGCTGCGATACACCCTCGAAGATTTGTGGGCGGCCGGAGTCCTGCCGGTGGTCAACGAGAACGACGTCGTCAGCCGGCCCGACACGGAATTGGGCGAAAATGATCGGGTGGCGGCCCTCTTGGCCCGTTTGGTGCAGGCGGACGTGCTGGTTTTGCTGAGCGATGTGGACGGTGTCTATGAGACCCTGCCGGGGGCGCGCGGCCCCTCGCGGCCCCTGTCCCGCTTGGACTGGACCGCCATCGAAGCCCTGTTGGAGGCCTCCCCCGAGTCCCTCGCCAAGGGCTCTTCGTGGGGTCGCGGCGGGATGCGTAGCAAACTGGAGGCAGCCATGCATGTCGCGAGAGACGGCATCCCCACTGTGATCGCCTATGCCCGTCAACCGCAGGTGCTGCTCGATGTGGCCCGGTTCGCCTCGGTCGGCACCTGGATAGGGCGGCCAAAGCCCACCGGCCGGCCCGCGTCCGCCCCCTGCCGAGAGGAGGCATCCCATGGCATCCAGTAGGACCGAAACGCGCGACCAGTCCGTCACGGCCCATCTCCAAGGCCTGCTGAGCCAAGCGCAGAGGGTCCAGCGAGACTGGCTGGCCGCGGGACTTCCCGGGCGCCATGCGGCCCTTGGCCGCATGGCGGATGCCATCCGCTCGCACACCGCGGACATTGTGGACGCCAACCGGCAAGACGTGGAGCAGGCCCGCCAGGAAGCGATGGCCCCGTCTCTGCTGAAACGTCTGGCATTGGACGGGCAGGCGCTGGAGGGACTGGCCCAAGCGCTGGACACGCTCCAGGGACTGCCCGATCCGCTCGGGCGGGGACGAGGTCTGCGCACGTTGCCCAATGGCCTGCGGCTGGAGGCCGTGACGGTGCCGTTGGGGGTCATTGCCCTCATTTACGAAAGTCGTCCCGGCGTGACCATTGAGACCGCCGGACTGGCGATCAAAACCGGCAATGCCCTGATTCTGCGCGGGGGACGTGAAGCGCTGGGCACAAACCGGATGCTGCATAAAATTCTGACCGAAAGCTTGACCGAGGCGGGTTTGGCTCCGGACCTTCTCCAGTTGGTCGGCCACACCGACCGAGCCTATGTGGACGGCCTGATGCACCTGGAAGGCTTGGACCTGCTGATCCCCCGCGGCGGATCCGGCCTCATCCAGCATGTGAAGCAATACGCCACCGTCCCGGTCATTGAGACGGGGGTCGGCAACTGCCACATTTACGTCGACCGAGCGGCCAATCTGGACATGGCGGCACGCATCGTCCTGGACGCCAAAGTCGGCAATCCCGCGGTGTGCAACGCCGCCGAGACCCTTCTGGTGCATGGCGAGATTGCGGCCGCCTTCCTACCGCGCCTGGAGAGCACGCTGAAGCCGTTCGGGGTCAGGCTCCACGCCGATCCGCTGTCGATGGCGCACTTGACGGAGGCCGTCTTGGCCACGGAAGAGGATTTCGCGCAAGAGTATCTGAGCCTTGATTTGGCGGTGCGCACGGTGCCGTCCCTCCAGGACGCCATCGACCACATCGGCCGGTTCGGCTCGGGCCACTCGGAAGCCATCGTGACCGACGACTATCGAGCCGGTCGGTCGTTTCAGACGGCGGTCGACGCGGCCGTCGTGTATTGGAACGCCTCCACCCGCTTCACCGATGGGTCCCAATTCGGCCTGGGCGCCGAGGTGGGCATCAGCACGCAGAAGCTCCACGCGCGCGGCCCCATGGGTCCGGAAGCTCTGACCACCATCAAGACGCTGGCGTGGGGCGAGGGACAGACGCGCGACCTTTGACACGAGCCGGCCGGCGGCAGTCGCCAGCCGGCAGCCCATGGGCCGGAGGAGCATCTCCCCTCCGGCCCCGCTGGTCATGGATCCGCGGAGCGCCACCGCCGCCTCGCGGCCGGCCTTGTTGTCCGACCATGAGTTCAGTAGACTGCCCAAAGGACCCCTCGTGGCGCCGGCGCCCCGGCTGCCGACATGTCTTGCGCGCCCGTGCGAGCGCGGATCCCGCACGGCGTTGGACTCCGGAGCGACTCCGTTCGAATCGTCGCGCCAGGAGGATGCTTGGAGGTCCGGGCGTCGATGGTCGCTCCGTGAGCCGTCGTCGGGCCGTGGCAGATAGTGGGAACGTGACTCCCCGCGCGTTTGCAATCATAATGGGCAGGGAAAGGGATGCCCCTTTCGGGAAGGGAGCTTCGGCGATGTCGATCATTGTGTATACCCAGCCCGGCTGAAACGCCTGCGAGCGCGAGAAAGCGTGGCTTTCTCAAAATCACGTGGCCTTTGAGCTGCGCGACCTGTCCGTGAACCGGGCATATATCGACGAATTGATCCAGCTGGGGTCGCGGTCCACGCCCACCACGGTCATCGAACAGGAGGGCCGGGCCCGCGAAATCCTCATTGGGTTTCATCAGGCCGAATTGCGAAAGGTCCTGGGCATCTGACCCAGAGGAGCCGACGATGCGGGAAACGAGCTTGTCTCGGCAGGGATGGTGAATGATGGGTGAACTGACCTTCGATGTGCTGGCGGCCACGCTGCGCCAAGACACCCACGACTTGGTGGGATTTCACGAAGTGCTGGCCGACAAATTGGCGGCGGCGCTGCCGGAAGGGGCCGTGCGCGTTCGGCGCGGCGGACTGCCCTTCCAGGCGAAGCGCCCGATGGCGGAACTTGAGATTTTGTTGGGGGACCAGACGTTTATGGCGGTGCACCAAAACGGCCGCTTCGAACACCGACTGGCCCGGGTGGTGCGCGGCATCGCGCTCAAGAACTCGGTCGTCCCATTCTCGGAATGGCTGGAGACCCTGACCCATTCCCTTTGGGCCGAGGCTCAAGAAAGCGAAGAAACCCGGGAGGCCCTGGAGCGGTTCTTGACGTAAAGGCGAATCAGAGGGGAGGCACCTATGCCACTTTGGAATCGGTCCGCGCCGCCGCCGGGCGGTCGGGGCCCGGATCGGGCACGCCAACAAGCCAGCATCGACGCGTTGGAGGCGGGTCAGCTGCCCTTGGAGGCGCAAGAGCGTCTGCGGCGCCAGGCGGAGCACGAGGCGCCCTGGACCAGCACCCTCACGGCCGCCGACTTCCTGGAGGCCAAAAGCCTGGGGTTGACCCCGCTCGGGCAGGTGATGGGGGCGGCGACTGTCCACCCCGGCTTCAATTCGCAGTGGTTGTACGGAGCCTGGCAAAACGGCGATGTCCGTCCCTTGTCGCGCGCCTTCACGCAGGCGCGCGACACGGCGGTGGAACGGCTGCGCATGGAAGCGGAGGCTCTGGGCGCGCATGGGGTGGTGGGTGTCATTATGCGGGTCACGCGCCCCGATTGGGGCGGGGCGCTGCTGGAATTCACGGCCATGGGCACGGCCGTCCGGCTCGACACCCCGACCAGTCCGCGGCAGATATTTCTGGGCACCCTGTCCGCGCTGGACGCCGGACGCCTCCTCGCGGTCGGGTACATCCCGATGGACTTGGTGTACGCCACGACGGCGTATTACGTCATGACCACGTGGGGCGCGGAGTGGGCGGAGGGCAGCTGGTCCAACCAGGAAATTCCGGAGTTCTCGCAAGCCGTCTACCAAGCGCGCGACTTCGTGGTGGCGGGGATGCGCGAACAAGCGCGCAGCGTCTCCGCCGACGGGGTGTTGGGCGCCGAGTGGTCGATGGAGGTGGAGGAGATCGAGGTTGAGCGCCCCACCGTGGGGTCCTACGGAGGGCAGGGTTACAGCATGGGTGGCTACGGCATGGCGGGATACGGCGGCATGGGCGGCGCGTCGTCCCACCGGGACCACATCATCCATCTGACGGTCATGGGCACGGCGGTGGGACAGCTCGCCGGCCATCCCGCCGCGCCGCGGGTGCTGCCGGTGCTGTCGGTGCGGGACACGACAAAAGGAGTGATCGCTCCATGAGCATGGACATGAAAGATCTGCCCCAGCATGCCATCGAACGCCTGAATCGGATGTCCGCCGCCGGCAAGCGGCTTTGGACGTCCGATCTGACGGTCAACGAGTTCCTGCTGGTGCGGGAAGCGGGGTTTGAGCCTCTGGGCCTGGTGGTGGGCAGCTCCATCTACCACATCGGATATCAGCAGCAAATGTTCCGGCAAAACGAAGAGATGACGGTGCTGTCGGGCGCGATGTACCATGCGCGCGAACTGGCCATGACGCGCATGGAGGAGGAAGCCGACCAACTGGGCGCCGACGGCGTCATCGGCGTGCGTTTGGACGTGAATCGCTACGAGTGGGGAGCGGGGCTGGCCGAGTTTATGGCCGTCGGAACCGCCGTTCGTTCCTTGGGTGAAAGTCACCGGCCGGCGCACGGCAAACCGTTCACCAGCGACCTGTCGGGTCAGGACTTTTGGACCCTCCTGAAGACCGGCTACCGCCCCGTGGGGCTGGTGATGGGCAGCTGTGTGTACCACGTGGCACACCAGACGCTGGCTCAGTCCCTTCGCACCGTGGGCCAGAATGTGGAGATGACCAACTTCACCCAGGCCCTCTACGACGCACGTGAATTGGCCATGGAGCGCATGCAGTCCGAAGCGCAGGAACTGGGCGCCCACGGCATTGTCGCCGTGCAGATTCAAGAGCGCAATCACGGATGGGGAAGTCACGTCATTGAGTTCTTCTCGGTGGGCACCGGCGTCGTGGAGGCCAAGCCCGACGAAGCGGTGCCGGCTCCGACCCTCGTTCTGCCGCTGACCGACGCCTAGATCCATGCCGGGCCGGCCGGGGAAGGACGATACCGCCGGCCGACGCCCGCGAAGTGCCCCGGGTCGGCCCGGAGCGCAATGGCCGCCCCTGTCCGGTTCCGAAGAGGCGACCAAGCCGGCGGCCGATCCGAGGGGGAGGGCGTCCATGACAAAGACCGCCGCCAGGCGAGGGCCACGCCTCCGTGCGCCGCGCACGGAGCGGAGGTTTTTGTGCGCGCCATCCCGTCCGCCTCGGCACGACGGTGCCGTCTGTCCGGTTGGCATCTGCCGTGGCCGGCGTCCGGCGTACCCGGCGCGATCCGATCGATGACGCCCGAACTCACACCGCCCCCGAGCCGGACGTGGCCCTCCTGGCTACCCTGGGTTCTCGGGGTCTATCTGGTGGCCGGATGGCGCCGCATCGTGCCGGCCGCCCGCACCGTGGTCCATGGTCTGCCGGCGCTTCGCCCCTATATGTTGTGGGCGCTTCACCACGGCCGGTACAGCGACATCGTCTGGCTGTACAGCCTCCGGCACTTGTCCCGGCATCCGTTGCTCTACATTCACCAGCGCTTCGAATATCCCCCCCTGGTCGGCCTCGCCGTCTGGCTTTCCACGTGGGCGCCCGGCGGACTGGGAGGCTACATCGCCGTCAACGCTTTGCTGTTGGGAGCCGCTTTGGTGGCCAGCGTCTTCGTACTGGCTCGCCTGCGCGGCTGGCGCATCGCCGCGCTGTGGGCGGCGACGCCGCTCTTGGTCCTGTACGCCATCTACAATTGGGATCTGTACGGCATCCTGACCTGGGGTCTCGCCGTTTTAGCCTGGACACGCGGCCGGTACGCCCAAAGCGGGCTCTGGATCGGTCTGGGCGCGGCAACCAAACTGTTTCCGGTGGTGCTGGCGCCGTATTTTATGGCAAGTCGCCTGGCCCAGCACGACCGGCGCGGCGCCGCGGTCATCGGCGGCGCCACCGCCGGCAGCTGGGCGCTCATCAATCTGCCGCTGGCGCTCACCGCGCGGCCGGGCTGGCTCTGGTTCTTTCGCTACAACACCGTGCGGCCTCCGAACACCCTCTGGGTGGTGGCGGGATGGTCGGTTCCCACCGTCAATGCGGTCACCTTCGGCCTGGTCGTGGGCGGCGGCCTGTTGTTGGCAGCCGCCGTCCTGACGGGACGCCTGGATCCGACGGCGGCAGCGGCGGCCGCCCTGCTTTGGTGGTTTGCCTGCAACAAAGTCTACTCGCCTCAATATTCCCTGTGGGCGCTCTATGCCTGCCTGGCGGCTCGCGCCTCGTGGAAGACCGCCGTGATGCTGACCGTCGTGGGCGTGCTCGGCTTTCAGTGGCAATGGGTCTCGCTCTATGTGAGCGGCGTGCACACGGGGTGGCCCGGCATCGTCGGGCCTCTGTACCCCGCGATGGTCCTGCTCTCCATAGCCATCCTGATCCACGAAGCCACCGTGCTGGTGCGTCGCGGGTGGCTCCGGTCCCCCAGCCGTGCGGTGCCCGCCTTGAAGACCGGCTGACAGCGCTCCTAAACACTTCCCCGGCGGAGAGCGGGATCGCGTAAGGCGGAGCGTTTACGCGGTGCGCGACCACGGCGCGGCATCAACGGCCTCTTGCCCCGAGTAAGAACCCGGCGGTGGCGGGAGACGTGGCACTGGGTGGGGACGGGCTGACCAACCACCTCGACGATGACGAGCCGAAGGAGCCGCTCACCCTGCGGCACGGGGCCGGCTGCCCTGCGATGGGCGCGCCCACCGACGGCACCGAATGGCTCCGGCAGGGAACCCGCTCTCCTCACGATCCCCGGCACCGTGCGTCCGCCGGCCATCGATCCCGCGAAATCCGCGCGGCGAATCACCCCGGGTCGGGCCCATCCCCTCTTGGGCTTGGCAGGAAAGGAACGCGCCCACAGGCGCGCCTCACCGGCCCAGAGCGTCTCGAAGCTCTGCCGCCAGGCCCGCGGCATCCTCGGCCCCGATGAGCAGCTCGTCGAAGGCGGCATCTTTCAGCAGGATGCGAACGGCCTTTTGCCCATGATGCAGCACCACGAACACCTTCCGTCCCCCGCCCCGCCAGGTGCCGACCGCCACGACGCCCGGAACGCCCGTGCCGGGCGCCCGAAAGCCGTGCACGGCTTTGAACGGATCGTCCACCACCTCCACCTCGACCACGTCGGCTGGGGCCACCTGAATGTCCCCATGAACGGCTTCCACTTTTTCCACGGGGCTCAGACGCACACGGAGCGCCCCGTCCACCACCGCCACCTCGGCCATGCCATCCCCTCCCCTGCGGTTTGCGGCCCCTGTCCTCCCTGTGCGCGAATAGACCCGACCGCCCGGACACCGCCACTAAAGATCCTCCCGACACCATTCCCAACTCAAGCAGGTCGCGCGCCGTCCGGCCCGGCGGTTCCCGCCCGTATCGGCGACGGTCTCAATCCGCCGGCGCGACTTCGGCTTCCCAACGGGCCAGCCGCGAGAGGGCCGCCATCGCCTCTCGTTGCCCCGCGCGCGCCCGTTCGAGGCCCCGCCGGAGCACGGTGATGCTGTGGTCAAAGTCCTCCCGGGACACGGGAAACGGATGGCCGTCCTTGCCGCCGTGGGCAAAGCTGTAGCGCACCGGATCGGTGCGACTGGCCCGGACGCCGTGAATCACTTCCGCCGCCATGACCAGGGCCCGCAAGGTGGACGGACCGACACCGGGCGTCAGCAACAGCCCGGCAAAGTCCTCCGGCGGGCGCTCATACAGATGGTGCAGAACCCGGTTCCAGTGCGCGGCACGCGGGACCGCATGCGCCGCCGGCAACACCAGTTCCGGAGCGGCGGGAAGACACGCCAAGGCCTGCTCCAGGTCGCGGGCGGCATCCTCGCGGGTCACCGCCAGAGTTTTCTGCCGCGCCGCGGCGGATTCCCCGGCGGTCAGATCCAATACCGTCCCGATGGCGGCGTCGCCGACGATGCCCTCATGCGGGTCCGAGACCGGGTCGGTCACTTGCTCCGACAGCCAGTGGTACCGTCGGGCCCGAAGACCGGCGCCCCGCGGCATGCCCTGCTGCACCACGGCCCAGGATCCGCGATGCGTGTAGACAAAGACATGATGGTACAACTGGTAGCCATCCTGCAGGGCCGTGTTGTCCACCTTGGCCACCAGTCGTGACCACTCCACCAACCGCTCCGCATCGGCCAGGCCCACCCGGTCTCCGGTCTGGCGGATTTCGTCCGGCGTGCCCCGGGAATGCCGCCCCTTGCCCCCGGCGACATGCACGCCCACCCGATCCTCGCGTCCGGCCAGCCCTTCCTTCAACGCGGCCAAGCTCACCGTCGTCAGTCCCGACGAGTGCCAGTCAAAGCCCAGCACACACCCGAAGGCCTGGAACCACCCCGGATCCGACAACCGCCGCAGAAACTCGTCCGGTCCATACTCTTCGACGATCGCCTCGGCCAGCACACCCGCCAGCTCCACCATGCGCCGATAGAGCCAGGGCGGGCAGCGGCCGTCGTGAAGCGGCAGTGAGGCCGTGCCCGTGCGCCTCATCTCACGACTCTTCGAGCCGCGCCTTGAGTCGGGACAACTCGGCGCCCAACTGCTCCATCTGGCTCTGCGCCATCGCCATGAACCGCGGCAGATTGGAGTCCTCTCGGCGCTGGGGATCATCCATCAGCTTCTTGACCTCGGCATAAATATCCAGGGCGCGGTCCACCTCCTGGCGAAGGTTCCGAATCTCCCGATCCAAGGTGCCGCGTTCGCTGCGCTGCCGCTCCTGCTCCAGCACCGGCGTCAAAATGCGCGTCAGCTGCGTGTCGTCGGTGGACACCCGGATGGCGATCTGACTCGTGCCGACCATCCGCGCGGCTTGAATCCAGAGCAAGGGATCGGGAATGGGGACGCCCCGTACGTAGCCTTGCCACGGCATCATGGGCACCTCGATGCGGCGGTGCACCCCGAAACTCATGCCCAGCGCCACATCGCCTTCCAGCCGGGACACGAAGCGCACCCGTTCCACGTTGCCCAACAAGTAGCCCACCATCAGGTGGGCCGGCGGGGCTCCCACCGTCAAACGCGCCAATTGATCCAGGGCGGCCAGCGTTTCGTCCACACGCGCCTCCTCCAAGATGCGGGTCATGTCGTCAGGCACGCGGACGAGCCGGTCACGCGCGCTCCGGCCGAAAGGGCTGCAGGTCCAGCGGCACGGGCACTTGTTGAATCAGCGCGGCCGTCGCGTCCGCCATCAGCGGCCCCACCAGCCACGTCTGTGCGCCAAAGCCGGACGCGAGCAGCAATCCGTCCAGTTCCGGCCACCAGCCCCAAACCGGCAGGCCATCCGGGCTAACGGCGTACGACACTGTCGTCCAGTCTACCAAACCTGCCTGGGTGAGATCGGGGTGAAGCCGGACCGCGCTGGTCAACACCGCCGTCATCCGGTCCACCGACAGAATCGAGGCCGATCCGCGCTGGCCATCGTCGCTGAGACTCAGATCCCCCAACGGACTCGGCACCGCCCAGACGCCGGCCCCACTGACCGGGTGGGGCCACAGCCGCCGCGGCGTCAGGCGCATGACGCTCCGGACGGCGACGCCCATGGGCCGCGCCCGTCCCAGGGTGTCCATCAGCCGAGCCGAGGCCGCACCGGCCGCCACCACGACGATGCCGCCCGGCACAACGCGGCCGGGCAGGCGGACACCGCGCACGCGTCGGCCCCTCAACTCCACGCCCAGCGCCATGGACTCAAAATGGACCGTCACGCCTTGTCCCAACACGGCATCCAGGAGGACGGCGTAGGCCATGGACGGCAGGATCGTGCGCCAGTCCGGATAAAAGAGGCCTGCCTGACCAATAAGACCCGGCACCAACCGACGGATGCCGATGTCGTCCAACGGCTCGGCACGAATCTCGGCGGCAGCCGCCAGCCCCTTGACCGCCGTCCAAGCACCCGCCTCATACGGCAGCGCCACCAAGCCGCGCTCAGGCCCCAGGGCCCGGCCCAACCCGGGCCACTCGGCGGCCCAAGCCTCCCAACGAGCCAACCCGTCCACCCCAAGACGGACCCAGGCCAGGGGCATCGGCCGCGAAGCCAGCGGCGCCAGCACCGTCGAGCCGCTCTCCCGGCGATGCGCCAGCGGCTGTCCTTCATCGACGACCGTGACCTGGAGCCCTTCGCGGCGGAGGGCCAACGCCACCATCAGGCCGGTCGGCCCGGCTCCCACCACCACAACATCGGGCAGCATATCCTCACCTCGGCCCATCCATCCCTCCGTATTATCGCAGATGCCCGCAGGGATAGATTTGGCGCCGGCGGGAATTCCTAACAGGGGAGGGAGGATCAGAGAACCGCAGCGCGAATGGGTTCTCAGGCGGAGGGCCGCCGAAGGAGCGATGCGCGTGCAGTGGCTCGTCGACATTCACCTCGCCGTTGCCATCGTGTTGTTGGCGGGTGCCCTGATTTTAGCCATCGATGCCGTGCGGCGCCGCCGCGAGCCGGCCCTGCCGGAGCGGTTCTGGCGCGGGGTGACCCACCTGGAGCGTGGCGTCTATTTGCAGGCGGCCATAGGGGTGACGCTGTACCTGACGACGACCAATCATCCCACCTGGACGCACTACCTTTACGGCGCGGTGGCGCTGGTGGTGGTGATGATTGAACGGGGACTGCGACCGGGACGCGGCCTGCGGGAAACCTTGACCGCCGACTACGGACGATTCAACGAACCTGTGGTCATGGCCGTGCTGTTGTTTTTCCTGTTCGGCATCTTTGGGCGGGCGTTCACCACCGGAATGTGGAACTTCTGACACCATGTGGCGGCCTGAAGTGCCGCGATCGGGAAGGAATTGACGCCAGGCTCTCGAATTCCTTAACGCAGCCAACGCGACGCCCCGGCGCCGCCGTTGCATCGGTCTATATAATGGAGTCAAGAGCCGGCATCTCGGCTCGCTCAGGTCAAGGGTCTGGTCCATGGCGAAGGGAGTGGTGGCCATGCGCACCCTAACCGACAACGAAATCAGGGCCCTCATCGTGCTGTTGGGGGACGACGACATCAAGACGGCCGCCATCGCCCGCAAGACCCTCCTGGAAGCGCGCCACCAAGCGCGTCCGTTTCTGGAAGCCTCGCGCGATTCCTCCGATCCCCACGTGCGCACCCGCGTCTACGGGATTCTGGAGACCCTTCGACTCGACGAGTTGGGCGAACGCTTTCGCAATTTCGCCACCCTGCCCTCCGCCTGGCTCGACCTCGAGGAGGGCACCTATCTCATTGCCGAGTCGGCCTATCCCAATCTGAGCCGCAGTCACTACGCCGGGATCTTGGACCAAATGGCCGGAGAACTTCGTGAGCGGCTGACGCCCATGCCTCGCGGGCGAGAACTCATCGAGCGCCTCAACGGCTATGTGTTCGGGGAGTTGGGCTTTCGCGGCAATGAGGAGCACTACTACGACCCCGACAATTGCTACATCAATCGGGTGCTGGACCGTCGGTTGGGACTGCCCATCACCCTCTCCGCCGTGTACCTCTTGGTGGCGCGCCGCCTGAGGATCCCGGTGGTGGGCATCGGCATGCCGGGGCACTTCCTGTTGCAATACAATGACTCGCTGTACATCGACGCCTTCCATCAGGGACGCATCCTGACCCGCGCCGAGTGCGTCCAATTTTTGATGACCAATGGGTTCGGCTACCATCCGGCCTACCTTAGCCCGACGCCGACGCGGTTCATGTTGGTCCGGATGCTGACGGGGCTGATTCAAGTCTTCAGCGAGGCGGACAACGAACGAGCCGGCGTGTTGACGTCGTTCCGGGACGCCCTGTTTCACAGCTACGCCCGGGTGTAGCAATCCGGGAGGGGCCGGCCGGTGTGGGCGGCGCGTCCCGCCACCGGTCATTCGTTGCTGAGCCTGTCGACGCAGGACGCGTCCACGGCCGGCAACCGCGTTCGCCCCAAAGCCAAGCCCAATAAAGCCAGCGCTCGTCGCAAGCGGCGGCGGTCTTCCCCGGACGCGTCCGGCCCGGCGCCGTCCTGCTCCACCACCACCGCCAAAAGGGCGAGACGCAGGACCTGAGCCGGTGCCCAGATGCCCGTCTCCTCGCCGGCCTGACGCCGGCGCAGTTCCAGATTGGGGATCAACAAGCCAATGCCCAGGGCCGCCAGGGCCAGCAGACCGGCCATGCCGAACACCCGCTTCACGGCGTCCGTGATGCCGATGGAGATGGCGCTCACCACCGCTTGCGCGGTGGCACGGCCCTCCTTCAAGATGGCGCGCGCGACAGCCGGGATGACCCGAGCCTCGGTCTGCCGGACCAGCCGGGGTTCGGCCGCCTCCAGGCCGGCCTTGGCCGCAGCCAGTGCGGCGGCGCGCCCGGCGGCCGACGCCGGCGGATGCCTCAGCAGATTCCGGACCGCCGGCGACACCCGTGGATTTGCCAGCAGGGCCGTGCGCGCCGCGCGCTGGCCGTCCAACGCCGCGGCGATGAGCGTCACCGTGCGCAGGGTCTCGGCCCGAACCGCCGCCGGAATGCCTCCGTCCAGCAGCTGCCGGCGGTAAGACAGCGGCAGCCGCGGGTCCCGCAGCAGGGCACGATAGGCCGCACGGTTTCCGCTCAGCGCAGCGGTCATCTCCGTCGCCACACCGTGGAACGCCCGCATAATCCGAGCCTCGGTGGCGGTCTGATCCGCCAACGCGTCGGCGTTCACCGCCACCGGTGCCCCGCGGCCGCGCAGAGCCGCGGGCAGGTGTGCCGGAATGGCCGTGCTCAGGGTGGACACCAGCAGCACTCCCATAACGGCCGCGCCGATGGCCGATCCGATTTGGCGAAAAAACTGATTGCCGCTGGAGGCCACCCCCATCTGGTCCAGGCCCACCACGTTCTGGACCGCCAGCGTGTACAGGGGAAACCCCGGACCGATGCCGACGCCCAGCAGCAGCATCAGCAGCACCAGGTGCGACATGGGGGTGTTCGTGCGCAGGATGAGATAAATGGTGAAGAACACCGCCGTCGCCCACACGTTGCCGATGAGGAGCAGCAGCTTGACGCGCCCGATGCGGGAGGCCAGCACCCCGCTCAGCACGCTGCCCACCACCACGCCGCCGGTGAGCGGTGTCATGGCCAGACCCGCGCGCAACGGGGTGATGTTCTTCGCCATGACCATATAAAACGGCAGAAAGAGCACCGAGCCCAGGAACGCCGCGCCGAAGAACAACGTGCCCAGTCCGGCCCAGGTAAAGGTGGGCACGCGCAGCAGCCCCATATTGAACAGCGGGGCCGCCGATCGGCGCTCCAACGTGTAAAAGACCAGGATGGCGGCCGCCGCCAGGCCGAACAGCCCTAAAATCTGCGGCGAAAGCCACGCGTACGTGGTGCCCGCCCAGGACAGGGCCAGCAGGAGAGGGACCGTCCACAGCACCAGAGCAACCACACCGCCGGTGTCAAATCCCTGGCGCCTGGGGACGCGCAGCAGGGGCATGTGGACGAGCAAGACGTAGATGGCCAAGGCGCCAAACGGCATATTGACGTAAAAGACGTACCGCCAGGAAAAGCTGTCGGTCAAGAGTCCGCCCAGGTATGGACCCACCACGCTGGCCAAGCCAAACACGGCGCCAAACAGCCCCTGCACGCGCCCCCGCTCACGGGGCGAGAACATGAGACCAATCACGGTGGAGGCCACGGCGAAGATGGCGCCGCCGCCCAGTCCCTGGAGGCCGCGAAACAGGATCAGCTGATCCATGTTGTGGGACAAACCGGACAGCGCCGAACCGATGAGAAAGAGGGTGGCGGCCACCAGCAAAATGTATTTGGGAGATACCAGGTCGGCCAAACGCCCGGCGATGGGCAGGGCCACGGTCGACGCCAGCAGATAGCTGGTGGCGACCCACGCATACAGGCTGGTGCCGCCGAGGTCCTGGACGATGCGCGGCAAGGCTGTCGAGACGATGGTCTGGTCCAGGGCTCCGAGAAAAATGCACAAAAACACGCCCACCAACGCGATACGGCGCTCGCGGCTGTCGATGCTGACGGTGGTTGCGATGGGTCATCCTCCTCCAAAGACAGGAAAGCCGGGATCGAGGGCGGCCGCAAAGACTCGGGCCGTCTGCCGCGCCAGCTGGGCCACCTCCACCGGCGGGCCGATGTGGGCGGTGATGACCCGGGCAAACAGCGCCGCGTAGAACGCGGCCGCAACGGCATCCAGGGGACCGCCACGCACCCGGCCGAGCTCCCGCAGGTGGTGCAGGTGACGGGTCAGCGGTGCGCGGACGCGCTCCGCAAACTGCACCGGCCAGCCGGGCGGCGCCGACTGGCTCTTCGCCTCAAACAGCCCCAGCAGAATGATGTCCCCGACCGGCAGCATTTGCGTCAAGTACGCCGCCGCCCACTGCTCCAAGTCGTCCACCAGGTCCCGCAGGCCGCTCTCCGCCACCAGCCCGCCCATGTCAAAACGCTGAATGACCTGGTCCACCATCGCCTGCACCAATCCATCCTTGCTGCCGAAGTGCCGGAAGATGGTGACCTCGTTCACGCCCGCCCGGGCCGCCACCGCCCGGCTTGTCACCGAGCCGAAGCCGCCTTCGCGCCACAGGGACAGCGCCGCCTCCACGATGCGGTGAGCCGCATCTCCGCTCGACTCCATGCTATGCCTCCGCAAGCAAGTCTTGCATACACGATATCGATTCGCCCGCGGCCGGTCAAGGCGGCAGGACGCGGTTCTGACCGCGTCCAACCTCCGGAGGGATGATGGAAAGGCCGCGGCCCGGCATCGGCGCGTGGTGCCCGTCCGAGGCGATGGGGCAAGAACAGGCCCGGGCATTCCCTGGGGAAGGCCCGGGCCCGAGCGAGGAGATGCCGATTAGGAGCCGGCGCTCGACTGGGTGTCGTCGGTCCAGTCGAGGTTCTCGCCGCGCCGGAACGCCGCCAGGCTGTCCGTCACGTAGGCCGACGCCACGCCCCAGTAGTAGAACGCCATCGAACCGAAGAACACCACCACACTGTCCCACGGGAAGGGGATGATGTCGCGGCTCTTGCCGAACGATCCGAGGTAGCTCATGGCCAAGATGAAGACCATGTAGCACACGAACCAGATTCCCGCCTTCAGGTCGCGCCGCGGCAGGTTGTTGACGCGCAGATAGTACAGGTAAACCAGCATGCCGATGAAGAGGACGCCCAGCACCTGGCCCACCAACGGCCAGCTGCTCCAGAAGAGCAGCAGCGCGCCGATGCCGAAGGCGACCGGTCCAATCCACTTGCCGTGCACGCCCAGCGAGAACTTGCGCGGCATGTCGGGTGCGATCTGGCGGAGCGCGCCGAATGACGTGGCGCCCATGGTGTACGTGAACGCCGCCACCGACGACAAGATCCCGACCATAAAGCCCCAAGCCGGGAACGGCAGCAGGGCCAGCAGCCCGATCACCAACGCCACCAGCATGCCGTTTCGGGGCACGCCCCGCGAATTCAGCTTCATGAGCGACTTGGGCCCATACCCGTTTTTCGGGATGGCATACAGCACGCGCGCGGTGGTGCCCGTGTAGACCAAGCCGGTGCCGGCCGGCGACACAATCGCGTCGCCGTACAGGAACGCAGCCAGCACGCCCAGGTTCAAAGCCACCGCCAGTTGAGCGAACGGAGACGAGAAGTTCAGTCCCGACCAGCCCTTGGCCAGATCGGCATGCGACACCCCGACGATAAACGCCAGCTGCAGGAGCGTATACAGCACCAGCGACGCCAGCAGCACCAGCACGATGGCGCGCGGCACGTCCCGCTCCGGATTGCGCCCTTCCGCCGCCAGGTCCAGCGACTGCCGGAAGCCTGAATAGGCGAACAGGATACCGCCGATGGAAATGGCCACCAGCACCCCGTGCATGCCGTAGGGCATGAATCCGCCCGTGGCCGGGTTGGCGAGGTTCTTGCCGCCGCCGCTGGTGAATCCCGCAATCAGCAGCAGCACCATGGTGGCCGTGGGGATGATGACTTTGATCGTGGTCACCCACGTGTTGACCTGGGCAAACAACTTGACCCCGTAGTAGTTGATCACGAAGAACAGCAGAACCAACAAACCCGCCACCAGAAGCCCCAACGATGTCAGGCTGCCATTTAAATAGAGTCCGTGGATATAGCCGGCTGCATATTGCGTCACAGCTTCGGCCTCAATCGGAGCGGTCATGGAATAGCCCAGCCAGTTGGCCCACGAGACGGTGGACGACACCAGAGAGCCATGCGTCATTTGGGGATAGCGGTTGATGCCGCCGGCTTCCGGAATCGCCGAGACCATTTCCGCAAACGGCAGGGCCAGAATGAAGACCATGATGCCGCCGATGATCCAGGCCAGGGTGGCCGCCGGTCCGGCGTATTGAGCGCTGTACATCGCTCCGAACAACCATCCCGAACCGATGACCCCGCCCCAACTGGCCATGGTCAGGTCATATCGCGTCATGACATGCCTTAGACCCGAGCCCACCCGGCCCGGGGCATTAACTCCGGCGTTTGTCGCCATTGTGCTCCTCCTCAGATGCTATTTCCGCCATCCGGGAACGAATCCGGCCTTGTCCCGTCATCACCTCCCAAATCGAGTCTCGTCGAAACAGGAATGGTCGTTAAGTTCGACGCCTTGCCCGCAAGTCCTGCGAAGTCTACACGTGCCGGGAACTTTTTCGCGCGTCCCCTCCCACGCGTTCGACCCCGGCTGGCCGGAGAACCCCCTGGCGGCGCAGACCGGGTCCACGCGCCGCCCATGGGGCTCAGACAGGCATTCGCGTCCGCATCTCCGGGAAGTCAGGATGTCCCCCGGGCGCGACGGCTATGCGTCGGGGCTCTCGGGCACGCTCCGAACTCGGCTCCATTCCCGCTCCCGCAGCTCCACCCGCCGGATTTTCCCCGACACGGTCTTCGGCAGGTCGGACACAAACTCAATCGCCCGGGGATACTTGTAGGGCGCCGTTTCGGCCTGAACGTGCCGCTGGAGCGCGGCCGCCAACTCCGGGGTGCCTTCCACGCCCGCGCGCAGGACCACAAACGCCTTGACCACCTCGCCGCGAATGGCGTCCGGCGACGAGACCACCGCCGCTTCCACCACATCGGGGTGCTCGATCAAAACCGACTCCACCTCAAACGGTCCGATGCGGTATCCGGAGCTGATAATCACGTCGTCCGCCCGGCCCACGAACCAGAAGTAGCCCTCGTCGTCCTGCACGGCGCGGTCGCCGGTGATGTACCAGGTCTTGACGTAGCGGCCCGCTGTTCCCTCCGGATCGCCCAGATATTCTTCAAACAGACCCGGCGGCCGCCGAGACACGTCCAGTGCGATGTCGCCCTCCTCTCCCACCAATTCCCGGCCCTCGCCGTCGATCACCGCCATGCGAAACACCGGCGCCGGCTTGCCCATGGATCCCGGCCGCACCGGCGCACCCGGCGGATTGCCCACCAGCAGCACGGTCTCCGTCTGCCCGTACCCATCGCGAATGGTGAGCCCCGTCATCGCGTCAAAGGCGGCGATGACCTCCGGGTTGAGCGGCTCGCCGGCGCTGACCGTCGAGGAAAGCGGCCGCTGCCGCAGGCTGGTGCAGTCTTCCTGAACCAGGAGGCGATAGACCGTGGGGGGAGCGCAGAGGCTCGTGATCGGATGGCGCTGGAGTAGGCCGAGACAGTCTTCGGCCGCAAACTTGCCGGTCAGCGGGTCGACCGCGATGCCGGCCCCCACCATCCAGGGCCCGAACAGAGACGACCAGGCCGCCTTCGCCCATCCGGTATCCGCCACGTTCCAGTGCAGATCATCGGGCCGCAGGCCGATCCACCACTCCGCCGTGATCCGATGCGCCTCGGGATACGCGTGATTGTGCAGCACCATCTTCTGCCGCCCCGTCGTCCCGCTGGTGAAATACAAGAGAGCCGGATCGGTCCGCCGCGTGGGCTCGCCGTCATCCTCCGACCCCTCCTGCAGGTCAAACGGATCCCACCCGCTCCAGTCTCCCGGAGCCCCTGCGCCCACCGCCAGCTTCACCGGGGTCGGAAACGGGTCGTCGGCCGAAAGCCGCGCGGCCACGGGCGCCTGGACAATGGCTCCCCGCGCATCGGCCATCGTCCGCCGGTAAGCCACGTCCCGAGGCGTGAGCTGTGTGGTCCCCGGCACGGGCACCGCGCCCAATTTCAACAGTCCCACCATGGTGGGCCAGAACGCCGGATCCTTGCCCAGCATCACCAGGATGCGGTCGCCGGGCCGAACCCCCTTGGCGCGCAGACTGGCAACGGTTTGGTTCGAGAGGCGCCTGAGGTCGGAAAAGGTGTAGCGGCGGGCGCCGCCATCCGCCTCCATCACGTACAGGGCCGTCGCTTCGGGCCGGTCGGCGGCGTGTCGGTCCACCACGTCGCGTCCAAAATTGAACCACGTCTCAGCCACCCCAACATCCCCCCGCGCGGCACCGTCAGCCGGCGCGGGCCGAAGGCCGGGCCGGGGACTTTGCCGATTTGGCCCAATTATAGATCCTTCGGCCGCTGTCTGACCGTTTTGGAGGATCGCTGGACACACATCGGCCCGGCGCCTTCAAGCGCCGGGCCGGCAGCGACTCACGGCGGCCGTCAGCCGCCAATGCGATGCATGGTGCGTTCGGGCTTCTGAAACCCGGGTCGATTGATGAGGTGGCCCGCCCACTTCGACCAGACGGACGCCCGGATGCGCTCGGCCACGGCGGCATCTCCGGATCCGTCCCGCAGCAGTTCCCTGAGATCCGTTTCCTCCGTGGCGAAAAGGCAATTGCGAATCTTGCCCTCGGCGGTGATCCGAACGCGGTCACACCATTCACAAAAGGGTTCCGAAACGGAGGCAATCACCCCAAATTCGCCTTGGCCATCGCCGAAGCGAAAGAGGCGCGCGGGATTGGACGGATCGGCGGCCACCGGCTCCACCGGGCCCAACTTCCTGGCCTCGTCCAGGATTTCCGCCATGCTGAAGACCAGCTTCCGCTCCCAAATGTTGTCGGCGTCCAGCGGCATGAACTCGATGAAACGCACCGTCAAGGGCAGGTCCCGGCTCCACTGCAGGAAGTCTTGCACCTCCTGATCGTTGACGCCGCGCATCACCACGCAGTTGATCTTGATGGGGCGAATCCCGCCGGCCACGGCCGCCTCGATGCCCCGCAGCACATGGTCAAGATAGTCGCGGCGCGCCACTTGGCGAAAGCGCTCCCGACTCAGGGTGTCCAGACTGATGTTGACCCCGTCGAGCCCGGCTTCCACCAGCGCCGGGGCCCGATGCGGCAGCATGAATCCGTTGGTCGTCATTGAAACGGTGGTGATGCCGTCCACGGCCTTCAGGCGGCGCGTGATCTCCACCACGTCCGGCCTCATCAGCGGCTCACCGCCCGTCAGACGAATCTTGTTCACGCCCAAGTCGGCAAACACCCGCACCGTGCGCACGATTTCGTCCGCGGTCAGCAGTTCTTCGCGGGGGAGGAACTCGGCGTCCTCAGGCATGCAGTACACGCACCGAAAGTTGCAGCGGTCAGTCAACGACACGCGGAGTTTCCGCACCCGGCGGTCGTACTGATCCCGCAATGGCCCCGTCACCGGCAGGACAGCCTGCATGTCCATCCCCCTTTCCACAGCGTCTAATCCGTTTCATTATAGCGCTCGGGGCCGATCCCGCGGCGGCGCGTCAGCGCACCGCCTCCCGCCACCGATCCGCGGCGAAGCCCGGCACCACGCCCGCTTCGGTGACCAGCAGCGGGCGCCGAATGAGGCGCGGTTCTTCAGCCATCGCCCGGAGCCATTCGTCATCCGTGTGCGGCGTGCCCGCCCGTTTGCGGTACGCGGGACTGCGCGTCGCCAAAATGGCTTGCACGCCGCCGGCCCGTGCGGCCAGGGAGCGCAATTCTTCCACCGACAGGGGGTTTCGAATCAGGTCTCGCTCCTGATCGATGGCCACGCCCTCTTGCGAAAGCCACGCTTTCGCCTTTTGACAGGTGCTTCAGAGCGAATAGCCATAATACTCCACGCTCATGAGACCACCTCCGTGCTCTATTTGCCGCCGCAGGCGGCGCACACCCCATACAGCTTCAACTCCGGCTCCAGCACCCGAAATCCGGTATCCTCCAGAACCTGCTCAGCCAGGCCCCGGAGCCAGTCCGCAGCCACCTCGGCCAGCTCGCCGCAGCGCACGCACACCAACTGGTGCTGCCGCTGGAGATGCCGCGGGTTGAGACGAAAGCGAGCGCGGCCATCGGCGCCGGGCAGTCGATTGAGCACGTCCAGCTGGGCAAACAGGTCCAGCGTGCGATAGACGGTCGCCAAGCCCACGCGCTCATGTTGGGCGGCCATGAGACGCCGCACATCTTCGGCGGACAAGGCGTCGTGGGCATGAGCGGCGAACAGGCGCAGGACCGCATCCCGCTGCGGCGTGATGCGGCAGGCCCCTTCCTCCAGCCGGCGGTACACCTTCGTGAGCTCCATCGTCGCTCCTTCCCGGCCGCCGCCCGACCGTTCCCCGTCGAGACCTGTACCTGAGAGCATAGAATGTGTCTTCGTCCTCTGCAACACCGCCGCCGGGTCCCCGGGGCGGTTTCCGCGCGGAGCGCGACCGGTTCCCAAACCCGCGCCACCCGCCCCTGATCCACGGGCCTGACCTTCCCGGCCGTGACGGGTCCGGCGTCTTCTCCCCGCTGTCTCCGCCGGGACCGGGTAAGACAGCGGCGGGCCGAAGCTGCCGTGCGGTGCGCCGTCCGATCTTCGATGCGGCCGGGGAGAACGCATCGCCACGCCCGGGGATGTTGCGGAGGCGCCCGTGAATCCCTTCATCATCATCCCCCGGCTCGACCCGCGGGGCGGCTTCAATCTTCACGCCGCGGTGCAACCCGGGGATGCCCGTGTGCGTTCTGCTAATATCGGGGGGATGGCAGGGCGTTGCCGGCTGTCCCCTCAGCCGTGATCGGAGATCACGGCGAGAACACCATAGGGAAGGGAGGAAGGCGACCCCTCGTCCAGAGGAAGCCGCCAACCGTCACGACCAAACTGCGAGCATTGGCATTCCTGGGGCTTTTGACCGCCGCCCTGGCCGGCTGCGGCGCACACGCCGCCGTCCGCCACCAGACCCATCCCAAGCGGGCGAAAGTCCATCACGTCGCGACTCCGGGGCCACGCCTGGATCCGTTGACCGGCAAGCCCAGTACGCATCACGGCCCCTTGCTGGCGGTGATGGTGGAGAACTCCGAATATGCCCGGCCGCAATACGGCCTCTCCTCCGCCGATGTGGTGTACGAAGCCTACATGGAGGACTTTTACTACACCCGGTTCATGCTGCTGTATTGGGGCAATGCGCCGAGCCTGGTCGGCCCGGTGCGTTCCGCGCGACCTTACTTTGTGAGCTGGGTGCGATCCTGGAGTGCCGACTACGCTCATGCCGGCGGCTCCACCTTGGCCGACGAGCAAATCGTGGCGGAGGGCATTCACAATCTGGATGCGCTGTCCAACGCCCAAAATCTGTTCTTCCGGTCGTCTCTTCGCCAAGCGCCGCACAATCTCTTTGCCAGCGTGGCCACGCTCATGCAGGCCGCCGACACGACCTGGGGCAATCCTGCCGTCCGCCCGCAGTGGTCGTTTGCCAAGCAATCCCCCGGCACACCTCCCTACACCTCCATCACCCTTCGCTGGAACACCCGCAACACCATCGAACAATGGCGCTGGGACAGCGCGGCGCAAGGGTGGACCCGGTGGGTTGACTGCCCCATCTGCGGCGGCGGATACACCCAGGTCATGGGCATGAACTCCCACCAGCCGGTGCTGGCCTCCAACATCATCATCCAGTACACGAGCGAACGGTTGGACTATGCCGATCCCAACGTCAACGACCGCTGGATTCTCATCAACACCCACGGTCAAGGCAAGGCCATCCTCTTCCTGGGTCACAAGTACTATGTCGGCACGTGGAGCAATGCCGGCTCGGGAATGCCCACCCATTTCTACCTGGCGAACGGGCAGCCGGCCAAGTTCGACCCGGGCCAGACATGGATTGAAGTGGCCCCGACCAGTTCCGCCCCGACGGCGTTTCAAATGACGCTCGGTTCCAGCTGAACCGAAGCGGCCGACCGCGTCCAGGAGGAGGTGGGGAGAGGAGCAAGTCATCGGGCCGCGACGGCAGTGGCCCCCACGGGCGTCCTGGCGCCGCCGGCACCTCCGGCACGTCAAAAGCGGCGCATTGACGCGCTGACGCGGCGGGTGCCCCGGCGCGCCTCCAGTTTCAGGATGGGGATGCTGTGAAACCGGCGCCAACCGGTCCTGGGAATGGGAAGGGAGGCGGTGCGCACGGTGCCGTGCACGCGCTGCCGGTAATAGACGCGGCCGCCGGTCACCTCGCCCGTGCCGACCGCCCCGCTGGGCAGCAGAACCTCCTGCTGCAAACCGTTCCGGAGGTTCAGGATCCAAACGGCCGACCGCGTGCCGATGATGCTGGCAGGACCCGCCTTCACCAGCCAGGGCGGATCGAGATAGGCGATGGTGGTCACGGCGACCGGTCCCTGGTACAGCACTTGGCCGGTGCGCCAGTCCAGGGCGATGAGCACATGCTCATATTCCGAGGTCCGGGGATGCGCCGACGGCGGCTCCGACACTTCCAAAAGGACCAGGCGATCGGCCACCTGCCAGCGCCGAAGCCACTTGTAACCGAGGCCGGAGATGGCGACCAGCAGGCGTCGCGGCCGCCCGCGGGCCTGAGAAAACACGAAGAGCGTGTGCCGCGTGAGGGGCTTCGGACTGAGGGTGAAGACGACGCCGGGGCCGGTGAGCTTCGGATGCGTCCCGCTGACGGCCACGGGATGGGACACCACCGGTTTCAGAACGGGATGCACCCGGACCGGCGGCAGCACGCTGGAGGCCGGTCCACAGCCCCCGAGCACCAGCGCCAGCCCCAGCGCGGCGAAAAACGTGCGCCATCGGCTTCGGATTGCAGCCACTCGGTCACCTCCCGTTCGCGAGTCGGTCCGGGCACCGTTGCCGCGGCCAGCCCTTTCTCGTCAACAACTCTGAAGGGAGTATACTGCTGTCAAAAGCTAGGGAGGAACTCCGCGTGATCCCCGTCATCACCCTGCAAGGTTTTGGGATTTTCGGAAACTTTCGTGTCAATCCGTCTGAGCGAATCTGCGAGGATCTGGGCGCCGCCTATCCGGCATCCCGCGCCCGGATCATCTCCCATGTGCTGACCACCTCCGCCGATGCCGTGTCGGCAATCCCGCGCCTGATGGCCGAAGACCAGTCCGACGCCTGGATTGGCCTAGGCTTGGCCGGCGGCCGCTCAGCCGCCGCTGTGGAGCGGGTGGCCATCAATCTGGCCGACTATCGCATTCCCGATCAAGGCGGCCGGCAACTGACGGACGCCCCCATCGCCCCGGACGGGCCCGTCGCCTACTGGACGACGCTGCCCGTTCAGGAAATCTTGGCCGCTTGGCGCGATCGTGACATCCCGGGCTATGTGTCGTATTCCGCCGGCACCTTCTTATGCAACCACGCCTTCTATTTGGCCCGGCACACGGCGGCGGAAACGGGACGCCCAGCCTACGTGGGCTTCATCCACATTCCGGCCATGGTGCAGCAGGTGGCCAATCCCGGGTCAAACCCCGCCTTGCCCTACGCCGTCCTACGAGACGCCGTCAGCACAGTCTTAGACGTGGTCGCCGACGCCGTCGCCCATCATCTCACGCCCGCGCCCGCTCCGGATGTTCCAGAAACGTCAGCGCCCCGCGTTCCAGCACGCTGACGCCAATCGGCAAACAATCTTCGCTGATGCGAAAGTGCGGCGAGTGGTGGGGAAACTGCTCCCCGGTGGGTCGGGCACCCAAAAACAGGAAGGCTCCGGGACGCTGCTGCAGGTAGAAGGCGAAGTCCTCGCCGCCCATCGACGGCAGCGGCTCCACCACCTTCACCACCCCGTCGAGCGCGCTTCGCCAGGCGCTGACGACCGCGGGATGGTTTATCACGGCGGGATACCCGGGCATGTACTCCACCGTCGCCCGGGCATCGTGCAGGGCCGCCGTATGCTCAGCCACCCGACCAATCTCCGCCTCCACCAGCCGCTGCGTGTGAGCGGACAGCGTGCGCACGGTGCCCGTGATTTCCGCCTCTTCGGCGATGATGTTGAACGTCACCCCACTGTGAATCGTCCCCGCCGTGACGACGCAGGCCTCCAGCGGACTCACCCGCCGACTCACGATGGTTTGCAGGTTCACCACGATCTGACTGGCAATCAACACCGCATCCTTGGCGGTGTCGGGCTCGGAACCGTGTCCGCCCCGGCCGTGCACCGCGATCCGAAACCGATCCGAGTTGGCCATCATCGCCCCCGGCTTGATGGCGGCCGTGCCCACCGGGTAGCTGGCCCAGACATGCAGGCCGAGGATGACATCCACATCCGTGAGGGCACCGTGGGCGATGAGCTCGGGTGCGCCCCCGGGCGGTCGCTCCTCGGACGGCTGAAACAGCAGGCGGACACGGCCCGGAAAGTTGCGCGCCTTCATCAAGCGTTCCGCGGTGCCCAGCAAAATCGCCATGTGGGCGTCGTGCCCACAGGCATGCATCACCCCCGGATGCTCGGAAGAAAATGGCTCCCCGGAATCCTCCTGCAGCGGCAGGCCGTCCATGTCGGCCCGGAGCGCCACTGTCGGACCCCGCCCACGGCCCTCGATCTCGGCCATCAACCCCGTGGGGATGGGGCGTTGCACATCAAGACCCAGGCGTTTTAGGACATCGGCGCAGTAATCCGCCGTCTGAACCTCTTCAAACGCCAACTCCGGTATCCGATGCAGCTCCCGCCGCCACGTCACCCACTGACTCTCCGGCATGCCCACGCCCCCGTCTCGTTTGGACCCCACTGATCTCGCCGCGCCGACCGACGCTCGCCCAGACTCAGTTCTCGGGTCTTTCTGCTCTTGATTCTCGCACGACGGCTCCTGAGGCGCCAGAGCCCATCGGCGCAGGAACCGGGGCACATCTCATGTCCCATCCCGCCGATCCGTCCCTTCGGCCGATGCCCCGCCCCCCACGGCGGCTCACCTCGGTCGCGTCGGAATCTGGCCCGCACCGGTCATGAGGGTCGCCGATCCAAGGGGTGACGTGGTGGATCTCTTTGGCCAGCCCAAAGCGAGCGGCACGTCCTCGTGCGGCAAGCCCGGGACCGTCACGGCGGGGAGCCTTCCGGTTGTTTGTGCGCCATCGTGGCCGTCCAACCGGTCCGCGGGAGGTGGAGCGGGTCCCCGGCAAGTGCCCGCGCGGACCGTGGCCGAGGCCGCGCCAAGCCGAATGGCCGGGCCAGTCGGGTCATTGAAAGGGCGGCCCGTTGACGGAATTCCCGCCTGGGACGCGCGCAACCCGTGGAGCCCCGGCGGACAGCCGTTCCGAGGCAGCCCGGCGATACGCGGGTCTGTCCGAGGCGCTGAACAGACCGAGCGCCTGACGCCGGTGCGCCGGGCCGGTCATTCGCATCGCCCAGTTCCGCCTTGAGCGTCCTCCTCGGTCGCCAGTATCCGCTGCAGGACGTCTCGGATCACAGCCTGTCGGCCCCCGGTCAGGGCATCCAAAAGCTGGCCCATGCAGGCGCTCCATTCCCGAGCTTCCCGCCACAGCGTGCGCCCGCTTTCGAACGGGCGACGCTGTCGAAGGGCCAAGCGCATCGCCGCCGCATGGGCAAAGCGCCAGGCCACATCCACCGCGGTATCCAAATCCCCGGCTTCGGTGGCGTTGAGACATTTTCCCCAGAGCTCGCGCAATCGGTACCGCGACGCCTCGAGTGCCCGGCGGTAGGCAGCATCCGGGATCGATACGGCTTTGGCCCGCACTTGGGCAAAGATTCCGTCGGGGTCCCAGAGAATCCAGTGGTGTCGGTACTGGTCGGCCTCGACGCCCCAGAGCGTCGTGACCCGGCTGGCGGCCGCCAGCATTCGGGCGGCAGGCAGGCGATCGAGTTCCACCACAATGCCGTGACGGACAAACTGCTCCTCCTCCGGGGGCACGTCGTCGGTCGTCAGCACCACGAGCTCGAGATCGGAGTGGCGGCGAGCACGTCCATGGGCCACCGACCCGTAGACGGCTGCGGCACGAGCCTTGGGTCCGAGGGTCGCCTGGACCTCTGCCCCAATCACACGCGCCAACGCGCGTCGGATCGCCGTGGGGGAATCCTCACCGGCCCCCTCCCCGTTGGATACCATGATGGTCCCTCCCCCCACAGCCATCGCCGACCGATCTGTTCGCGCCAACGCCGTCGGCCGACGGCTAGAACGGTGCGGACAACGGTGGCGGCTAAGCCGCGACTGCGGATGATCCGCCGCCGTGACCTGTTGGCTCACCGAGTCCGGGGGCGCCCACGACGACGCGGTCACGAGGCCGTCCATCGGTGCCGGTGCCCGCCGCCCATGGCCCGGGCGCAGGATCTGGCCGGCTCCGCCGTGAGCACCTCCTCCATCCATACGGTCAGGACCGACGCGACCCTTGGACGCGGCGCACGGCACGACCGGGGAAGACGTGGAAAGACTTGCGGAGCCAGCGCGTGGCCTGGCCCGTGGAGCGCGGCGGCGCGGGCACGGCCACGCGCGTCTAATAGATGCGCTTGCCCAGGGCCGACGCGATCAATTCCGCCGCCAGGATGCCGGTGCGGTTGTGCTCGTCCAGGATCGGGTTCACCTCGACCATATCCAGCGACGTCATCACATCGGCCTCGGCCACCAGTTCCAAGGCCAAATGGGCCTCGCGTTCGGTGAGGCCTCCCGGATACGGCGTGCCGGACCCCGGAGCAAACAGAGGGTCCACCGCGTCGATGTCAAAGGACACGTGCACAGCGTCGGTGCCGGTGGTGGCCAGTTCCAGGGCGCGCGCCATCACCTCCCGCATGCCGTATTTGTCCAGCTCATACATGGAGAACACCGTCACACCCTGCTCGTGCATCAGGCCGGCTTCGTCGGCGTCGAGGGTGCGGATACCCACATAAATGAGCTTGGCCGCGGCGGCGAAACGGCCGTGGAACGGCGCCTTCAAAGCCTCGTGGCCCAGACCGGTGGCAACGGCCGCCGGCATCCCGTGGATGTTGCCGGACGGTGTGGTGCGGTCTGTGTTGAAGTCCCCATGGGCGTCGAACCAGATGATGGCCGGATGCTGGCGCACCCGGAGCAACCCCGCGATGGACCCCATGGCCAGCGAGTGGTCTCCACCCAAAACGACCGGCACCGTATCGGCGCGCAAAGCCCGCTCCACCGTCCGCGCCAGCACCCGGGTGACCTTGACAATCTCGGGCAGGTACTTCAGATGAGTGTCCTGCGGCACACGGCTCTCGGGCACGGGGACCGGAATGTTGCCGATGTCCGTGACCTCGTGGCCGATGCGGCGGATGCGCTCCTGCAACCCCGCGTAGCGAATGGCGCTGGGCCCCATGTCCACGCCCCGCCGGTCGGCGCCGTAATCCAGCGGGACTCCGATGATGCTGACGTGTTTGCCCATGCTGCGCCACCTCGTCGGTATTATACCGTAGCGTCCACCGCGCTATCGGGACAGCATCTCCGTGGGCGGCGGCGTCTTGAGCCAGCTCACCGGCCAGTGCCCGCGCAGAAACCACCGCTCGATGCCGATAAAGATGTACCAGGCCAGCTCGCGCTGGTAGACGGGACGGATGAGAAGGCGCTCCTCTTGCGGATTGTTGATGAAGCCCACCTCGACATTCACCGCCGGCATGACGGAGTGGCGCAGCACATATTGGTCGATGCGCACCACGGCCCGATGGGTGTGAGTGAAGTAGTGCAGTTCCTCGCTCAGGTAATCGGCCAAAAGACGGCTTGATGCGCCGTCCCAGTAGAACACCTGGGGGCCCCGCGCATCCACGCCGGCGTTGCAGTGGATGTCCACCAGCAGGTTGCCGCCCGTCGCATTGATCCAGGCGCTGCGCGCCTGGATGCGATACTTGCGGTTGGGCGCTATGTCCGACACGCGGGACCACGTCATCAGCACGTGTGCGCCCGCCAGTTCCAGCCACCGGCGCAGTGCCAGACTGATGGCCAAGTTGATCCGATCTTCCCGGGCAACGCGCCCCAAGGCGCCCGGATCCCATCCCCCATGCCCGGGGTCAATGACGATGGTGCGACCCGCCAACAGATCACCCGCCACCAACGGTTCCGGGGACGATGACGCCACCGCGCGCGGCCACGCCCCCAGCACCAGGACTCCCAGAGCCAATCCGGCCAAGGCCGCCCATGACATGCGACGGCGCGCCCGTCCCACCCGGCACCGCCTCCTCCGGCCAAGCTATGCCGCCGGGGGGAACGGAAAGACCGGGGCGCCGGCCCCGGTCTTGAACAGTTTTTGTCCCCACGTCACCGCTTGGAGAATTGCGGCCGCTTGCGCGCCTTCTTGAGGCCATACTTGCGGCGTTCCTTCATGCGCGCGTCACGGGTGAGGTACCCGGACTTTTTCAGCGTGGGCCGGTAATTGTGATCCATGCGCACCAGCGCCCGCGCGATGCCGTGCCGCACGGCTCCGGCCTGCCCGGATATCCCGCCGCCGTGCACATTGACAATGACGTCGTAGCGCGACTCCCCCTTGACCGCTTTCAGCGGTTCGAGGATGAGCGCCCGATGCTGGGCCAGAGAAAAGTAATCGTCGAACCGATGACGGTTGACCCGCACCTCGCCGCTCCCGGGCATCACCCGCACGCGTGCGACGGCGGTCTTGCGCCGACCGGTTCCCCAAAACTGCAAGGTGGTTGCCATACCCTATTTGACCTCCCACACCTGTGGCTGCTGGCCCACATGCGGATGTTCCGCACCTCGGTACACGCGCAGCTTGTGAAACATGGCCCGGCCCAACCGATTCTTGGGCAGCATGCCCCGAATCGCCTT
This sequence comes from Clostridiales bacterium, assembly GCA_027318915.1. The sequence continues at coordinate 23,112 of DAHVOH010000001.1, read as the reverse complement.
TTCCATGGCAAATTCCGGCTTGGTGAGCATGAGGCGGCGATAGACGACGCGCTTCAACCCGCCCGGATACCCCGAATGGTGAAAGTAAATCTTTTGATCCAGCTTGCGGCCCGTGAGCACCACCTTGTCCGCGTTGACAATGATGACGTGGTCGCCGGTATCAACATGCGGCGTGTAGATGGGCTTGTGCTTGCCCCGCAGCAATACCGCCGCGGCCGCCGCCACCCGACCCAACGGCCGACCCGCAGCGTCGATCACCCACCAGTTGCGTTCGACGTCCTGCTGGCGCGCCATGAAAGTGGACACGGACTTGCTCCCTCCCCAGGTCACGTGGGCATAAACCGCCCACAAGCGAACGTGCCTATTCTATCGGCGCGCGATGTCCGCGTCAAGCCGGGGCGGCCAGCCCTGTCCGCCGGGGTTTGTTCCGCCCCATCCCCCGGCGGGGATTGAGCTTGGCCTGCGAAGCCGACTCGGCAGGCTGGCGGGACCAGCGCACCTCTCCACGGCGCCAGGTTCGCGGAGCGGCAGAGGAATTCGCCTCCGCGATTGCGAATCGGAACGGTGAACGTTGTCGAAACGGGCAGCGAGCTCTCATCAAATCATGGGCGAGGCCGATCATCATGACAAAGCCGCTTGCGATGCCGGGCTGGGATCCCGCCGACTTGGCGTCCCTCACGCCTCCCGAAGACCTGCAGGTCAACCCTTCCGGCCACGTTGTCGTCTACGCCCAAAAGACGCACGACGCCGCCTCGGGACGGTACCGATCGCAGATTTGGCAATGCCGCGACGGCGCGGCCCTCCCGTTGACCCCGGGGCCCGGAGACCACCTGCCCCGGCTGTCGCCGGACGGAACGATCCTGGTCTTCGCCCGTGACGATGAGGCGGGTAGCCGGCTGATGCGCATGGACTTGAACGGCGGTGACGTGGAGGCGCTCTCCTTTGCGGCGGCCACCATCACCGAACTGGTGTGGCACCCGCAGGGTGAGACCGTGGCCATCCTCGTCCGTCCCGGAGCGGGGGCGGTCCAGCCCTCCGCTGCAACGGAGATTCAGGCCGATGCCCAAAGCCGTCGGATCCTGACCGGTGAGTCCCCGGAGCCAGGGAGCCCCGTGGAAGTGTGGGTCTATGACGTCAGGCGCGGTTCGGGCCGCCCCTGGCCCGTGGCGGGTCTCCGACACCGTATGGCCATGTGGCTCGCCGATGGTTCGCTGGTCACGGTCGCCGGCGAGTCCGACCGGCCATCGGCCCGGGACCGCTTCTACCGGCTGCGGGCCGACCATGACCCTGTGGCGTGGACGGCGTTTCGGGGAACCATCACCGCCGCGTCCGTCTCTCCCCGAGGGGACTGTCTCGCGTACGCGGCTGTCGCAGCGGACGAAAACCCGGTGCTGACCGCGCCCCGTTTATACGGCGTAGCCGTGACGGCACCCGATGTCCCGACTCCTCTGGCCGTCACCACACTCTGGGACCGCCCCGTCGCGGGCGCGTTTCCGTCGGACGTGGCGCCGGAAGGCGGGCGCCGGCTCGCTTTTTCGCCCGACGGGAGCCGGCTGTACGCGGTGGTGGCCAATGAAGGCGGGTCGGACGTGTACTGCTGGGCCGACGGCGTCGAGTCGCCCCTGCGGATCGCGGATGTGCCGGCCACCGTTTTCGACCTGGCGCCCGTGCAAGAGGGTTTCTGGATGGTGGGGTCCACCCCGATGAGCCCGCCCGAGGTCTACCGCTGGCAGGGCCGCAGCGAACAAGTCACCCACCTGGCCGGAGCATGGCTGGAGCGCCACCCCCCTCGCCCGGCCGAGCCCTTCGCCGTGGACGGGAGTCGTTTCGCCATCGCCGGGTGGCGGGTCTTGCCGTCGGGGTCGGGGCCGTTTCCAACGGTGCTGTTGGTGCATGGAGGCCCGGGACACGCTTTTGGACCAAGTTTTCACGGCGGCGCGCAAATGCTGGCCAGCCACGGCTATCTGGTTTTGATGGCCAATCCGCGCGGCAGTGCCAGCTACGGGGACATGTTCGCCCAAAGCGTCATGGGTGACATCGGCGGCGGTGACTTCCACGATCTGATGGCCGTTTTGGATGAGCACGCCGCCGCGGGACTGGCCGACGCCGCCCGTCTCGCCATCGTGGGATGGCTTTACGGGGGGTACATGGCCGCGTGGGCCATCACCCAGACCAATCGCTTCGCCGCCGCCGTCATCGCCACGCCCATCACCGATTTGATGGCCGTCTACGGCACGGGTCATCCCGGTCTCCCCAATCCCGACGCGGTGTTGGGCGGCGCGCCGTGGGAGTTGGGCGAACTGTACCACGAGCGCTCGCCGCTGGCCCATGCCGGCCGGGTCCAAACCCCCGCGCTGTTCCTGGTGGAGGCCGGCCCTCCCTGCGAAGGGCCGGCGCAGGCCCACCCCTTTTACGCCGCCATCCGCGGCCTCGGCATCCCAACGGCTTTGGTGCAGCATCCGCGCCGCCCCTCGGCGCTCGCCGAATCCTCCGTGCCTCCCGCGCGCTGGCGCTGGGCTCTCGACTGGATCACCTACTGGCTGGGGTCCCGCTGAAGCCACAGATCGCGAACCAGCCGGCGCACCACCTTGCCGGCTGGGCCGAGCGGCAGTTCCGGCCACACGCGAATTTCGCGCGGCCGCTTGTAATCGGCCAGCTGCTCCCGGCATCGCGCCATCAGCGCGTCCACGTCCACCTGCCGGTCCGGCAGCGCCACCACGGCCGCCACCACCGTCTCCCCACGGCGCGGGTCCGGAATGCCCACGACGCCGGCCAGGGCCACGGCCGGATCCTGCAGCAGCACGTTTTCCACCTCCGACGGATACACATTCTCGCCGGCGGCAATAATCATGTCTTGCTTGCGGTCCACCAGCACCAGTCGGCCCGCCTCGTCCAGATACCCCATGTCCCCCAGCGAGAGAAACCCGTCGCGAAACGCCGCGCGGGTCTCCTCCGGGCGTTGCCAATACTCCGACATGAGCGTGGGCCCCGCGACGAACACCTCGCCCACCTCGCCCACGTCCGCCCGGGCGCCGTCTTCGCGCAAGATGCGGAGGTCCTGGCCCAGGGCCGGCCATCCGACTGTTCCCAAGGCGCCGCCTTCGCGGTGCCGAATGATGGTCACGCCGCCATATTCGGTCGCTCCATAAATGTCGTACAAACCGGCACGGGGAAACAGTTTCAGCAGGCGATCGCGCAGCGTCAGGTCCAGGGGCGCCGACGACGTCATGGCCACGCGGAGATGGGTGGGGTCCAACATCCCGCGCTCGGCCGCATCGGCGAGAAACGACAACATGCTCGGCACGAACATCGAATAGGTGGCGTGGTGGCGGTTCAGTTCCTCGACCACGTGAGCCGGATGAAAAGTGCGGTGGGGGTAGATGACGCAAGTCGCCCCGATGGCCAAGGAGAGTGTCACGAACCACATGGAATTGACGTGAAACATGGGCAAAAGCGCCATGCCCACGTCGTCCGCGCTGATGCCGAGTTCCGCCACCAGGATGAGGGCAATCATCACATTGGAGCGATGGTTCCGCACCGCCCCTTTGGGCCGCCCGGTCGTTCCCGACGTGTAGACGATCACCCAGGGGTCCGTCTCCGCCACAGCGACGGCGGGCGGGTCGCCCGGAGCGCGCTCAACGCGCTCCGTCCAGGCGTCTCCCACCAGGATGTGCGGCGCCGTGGGCAATGCCGTCCGAAATTCTTCCCCCGCAATCACGAGGCGCGGCCGGGCGTCTTCCAGCACGTAGGCGATTTCGGGCGGCGCCCAGCGGACATTGATGGGCACCGCCACCACCCCGGCCCGGGCCGCGGCGAAATAAGCCTCGGCCATGGTCAGGCCGTTGGGCAACAGCAACGCCACCCGGTCCCCCGGATTCACCCCCTCGGCCAGTATGGCCTGGGCAAATTGATCGACCCGCCGGTCCAATTCGCCGAACGTGAGCGATTCTTCCCCAAAGATGAGCGCCTGTTTGTCCCGATACCGCCGCACCGACGACGTGAGCGCATCTCCGACCGTGAGCATGTCCGTCCCCCGTTTCCGGAGCGCTGTTGTCTCAGGCCGACCAGGTGCCCGGCGTCGCCCAGTGCTCCAATTTCAGATGCCCGTAATAGTCCAGCCAGCCGGTGGCCCGGTACCCGCAGGTGCGACAGGTGCGAAACACCGTCGTGCCAAAAACGCGCTGCACCGCGGCCTCGTCATCGGGACTGGCCAGCGCGCCGTTGACCCCCACCCGCAGCAGCGCCTCGCCGCGCTGATAAAGGGAATCGGGGTAGCCGCGCGAATCCGTCACCCGGAGCCTCAGCCACGGTTCGCGATCATCATGGACCTCAAACCACACGTGAAAGGGCGGCGCCTGCAAACGCCGGTGGGCCACGCTCAGGTGATGGCGAACCATTTCGGCCAGGCTCGGAGACGTTTCCGTGGATTCCACCAACGCGTTGATGTAGCGTCGCAGGTGGTAGGTGCTGAGAAGATGTTCCAAGGATCATCCCTCCCCGCAACACACTTGCAGTCTAGCAACTTGGCGCCCTGCCTTCAACGGAGGACCGGCGTTGCCGCCGTCGGCCGGGAAGCGTACACTCATCGTATCGGGACGGTCCGCAGGACCGCCGAGGAGGATGCCAACATGGGAATCGGACAATGGTTGCTGACGTTGGGCGGCAGTGTTCACGGCTTTGCAGAATTTTACGCGGTCTTGTTCTGGACGCTCACCGCAGCATCCCTGGGTTTTCTCGCCATCGTCTCCACGCGCCGCCGACAGATCCCGGTCCGCCGGCGGGTCGAATAAGGACCGCGCCTCGGTGTGACGCGAACGGCGGGCGGCGGTCACAAGGCAATCTCCTGCCCCACCCGGCTCACTCCGAACCCTCCGCGCTCCCAGTCGTCCCGAAACCGCGGATCCCATAATCGGTTGGAATGATTCAGATGCGTAAAATACACGCGGTGCGCGCGATCTCCCGCGACGGCAGCCAGGAGTTCGGCCGTATCGCGCACGGTCGGATGGGGAATCTCGGCCCGCGGCCGGTTCGGTAGCTCCCCGTCATCAAAAAATGTTCCGTCCAGCAGGGCGACATCGACCGACCGCACCACCTCCAACAGGTTCCGGTCCCATGCCTCCCACCGGTCGATATCGGGGAGATATAGCAAGGACCGGTGCGGCCCCCGCACCAATACGGCCATCGTGTCCGAAAATTCCTGGCGGTGCGGGACGGGCCAGAGTTCGATGGCCAATCCTGTCGAGAGCCGGCGGCGCCCGTTGGGCTCCTGCGCGTCCAAACGGATATTGTTCACGCTCACCAGCTGCGAAAACGGGCCGTTCACGCGGAGGAACCGCATCATCCGCGGACTGCCCACGACGGGAATCGCCCGCGTCCCCATGACTTCCCGCCCCAGGTACACCAGGCCCAAATAATGACCGACATGCGCGTGCGTCACCACGATGCCCGCCATCCGGTACGATGCCCCCAGCCAAGCTGCCAGCTGATCGTACTGCCGCGGAAAGTCCGGTCCGGCGTCCAACACCCAGAACTCCCGCCGGCGGTCGTCCACGAGCGCGACCGAACTGGCGCCCGAGCCGGGCTGCTCCCCCGACCGCACCCGACGGCAGTTGTCGCATCCACAGCCCATCTGCGGGAGGCCGCCGTCCTGGGCGACGCCTAAGACAATGGCCCGCACGCCGCCTTCTTGAATCCTCGCTGAGTCATCATGGTGCATGATTGACGGAAGGCCTCCTTGGATGGGCCGGATGCGCCGGATGCGCCGGATGCCACCGTGGCCGTCGTCCGCCCGAGGGGAAACTGAATCCGGCTCCGGTCACCCCGACCAGCCTGCCGGCGCGAACGCCCGGCGCACCCGTTCCAGGTGGATGGCCACGGCGACGGGCGCCAGCGCCGCCACCACCAACACCCCTAAACCCACCGGCAGCGGGAGTCGGAACCCGGTGGAAACACAGTGCAGCGCGCTGTTGGCGGCGCTTTGTGTACACACGGTGGTCGAACTGGGCAGCGCCACCAGGGCCACGGTGCCGGCCAGGCCGCCCGGCAGCACCAGCGTCCCCAGCAGCTTGTCGCGAAACCGCCACGCCGATGAGGCCCAGAGCGCCACGACGCCCACCAGCCAGCCGACCCCGAACAAAAACCCGCCCAGCAGCAAGAGCCACGGAATCCATCCGTCCCAAGCGGCCGGCGGGGCCGTCCCCAGCCCCGCCGCTTCGGCTGCGATGGCTTCCGGCGAGCCCATGCGCTCCAACAGGGACAGCAAGCTGTCCCGATCGTCGGACCGCATCCCGCTCCGACTCTCCGCGATGTGTTGAGCGACCTCCTCCACGATCTGTCGGCGTCGCTCCGGATCCACCGAGCCCAGCGACCGGTTCAGCCGGGCCAGATAGCGGGCAACGACGGCATCAAGAGCCCTTGGGGACGGCATACGGGTGGCTCCCCTCCTCGCACGGCTGCACACCCAGCAGACGATCCACGGCAGCGGCGAAGGGGCGCCATTCACGGACAAACCGCACCAGCGCCTGCTCACCCCGGCCGGTCAGGACGTAGTAGCGCCGCGGCGGTCCCAATGCGGACGGGCGCCATGACGTCTCCACCAGTCCGTCCCGACGGAGCCGCGACAGCAAGGGATAAATCGTTCCTTCACCCGCGATGAGTCCCGCCTCGGCGAGGACACGCGCGAGATCAAATCCATACGCCTCGCCGTCGCGCAGCAGCGCCAACACACAATGTTCCGCCGCCCCGCGCCGAAGCTGGCCCAACCATCGGTCCCCCGCGTCCTCTATCATGCACTGCACGGTACCCGGTTTCACCCGTCTTTGTCAAGATGGTTCCCAGGCTGGACCGGATCCCTCCACGGGCTATCCGCCCAATAAGCGGGCCGGATTGGCCACCATCAGGACCTCCAGATCGCTGTCGGAGAAGCCGGCGCGCCGCAGAGCCGGAGCCACGCCGGTCAGCAGGTGGTCATAGCCCCGTCCGCCATACCGATGCCAATGCATCTTGGTGCACACATCCTGTGACAGCAGCAGCTGCGAGCGGTACCCCCGGTCCACGAGATGTGCGAGCGCCTTCATGCGCTCGGCGTCACGCGGCTCCCGTGTGCCCGACTCCTCAAAGCGACATTCGGACCCGAACGTGTCAAATTCGACAAATACCCCGCGTCGCAACAGCGCTTCGTGATACGGCACATCCAAATGCTCGTCGAGATGGCTCAGGGCCACCCGGGACAGGTCCGCCCCGTACGATTCCAACAGGTCCAGAACCCGCCGTCCTTCCCGGGCAAAGATGGCCAGATGGACGTTGATGGCCACCGGGTATCTGCGCTGCACGGCGGCGGCGGCTCGGAGCACTTTGGCTTCATCGGGATGGACGGGCGATCCGGTGCCCAACTCGCCCAGGACTCCGGCCCGGATGCCGGTGGTCCCGAACCCTTCGGTCAGCTGCCTCAGCATGTGCTCGGACAACTGTTCCCAGGGCGCTTCGTGAACCCAGGCCGGATGGGCCCGATGGACATAAAATCCCGTCCCCGCCACGATGTGGAGCCCCGTCTCTTGGGCCAGGACCCTCAACTCCCGCGGAAACGGACCAATGCCGGCACTGGACAGTTCCACGACACTGCCGCCCCCGGCGCGCGCGAAGTCCCGAAGCTCGGCGCGAGCCGTGTCGCGGTCGTTCAACCGCAGGTTGTCGCGGGAATGGTAGGGATCCTGCTTCAGCACCGCCTGCATGGCGGCCGTGACGGGAGCGTCGATGAGCCACATGCGACGCGGATCGACCGGAGCCTGCCAAAGACACGTCAAGTCCAGACAGACGTGTTCATGGGGCAGGGTGACGCCCAATCTCCGAGCGTCCACCGGTCCGGTCACCGTCATGACCTGTCCCATGGCTCCGGCTCCCCTCCAGGGCGAATGCGGCGGTTCACCCGTTGCGCTTCAGGGTTCCGCGGTGCATCGCATAGCGTTCGGCCGCCGTAAAGATCGCCAGCCCGACGGGAATCAGCACCAGGCCGGACAGCAGCAGGGCGCCGGAGACGGGCAACAGGGCCGCCACCCGGGTCCCTGACAAGATGGCCGCCCGCACCGCTTGCAACGTGTAGGTGGCCGGAGAAATCACAGCCGCCCACCGGATCCAGGCCGGCAGAACCGCCACGGGGTAGTAGACGCCGGAGATCAGCAGCAGCACCCCCTGGATGACTTGCGTGGCCTGTGCGCCGCGTTCCGTCGACAACAGCGGCAATACGGCCGCCATCAGCCCCAACCCGATGAAGGGAATGCTGGACGCCAGCAGGACGACACTCGCCCCGACCAGATCCGCCCCCGCCAGAGATAGATGAAAGAACAGGGCAACACCCAGCAGGACGACCAAGGTGCGTACCAATCCATAGAGCACGGCCCACACACACACGCCTCCCAGGTAGGTGAGACGATGGATGGGAGCCATGAAGCTGTACTCGATGGTGCCTTCCCAACGCTCCCACTGGACGGAATTCGAAACTTCCTGAAAAAGAATCGACAGGAAATTCCACAGGAGCGCCCCGATGACCAAGTAGACCACCTCGCGGTCGCGCGCCGGACCCGCGGGCATGGCCAGCCCGATAAGACCGATGGTCAGCGTGTTGACCACGTTGTAAAAGAGAAACACAACCTCCCAGCCCAGGTAGCGCCGAATCAAATGGAAGTTGCGCCGCACCAGAGCCCAGATCGCCCGTCCCTCGCGGACGGCGGACACCATTGCCATAGAGCCTCCCCCACACCGTTGGACCGCGACACGTTTGGGTCTCCCCGTCTCCTGCGCCCGCGTCGCGGCCAAGAGCCGGGCGCCTGGTCAGGCCTCGACCTCGTCCTCGTCCAAACGTTGACCGATCAAGTGAAAGAACGCGGCCTCCAGAGAGCCTCCGGGACCCCCATGCTGGGCCTTCAGGCGGCCCGCCGTGTCCAGGGCCACAAAGCGGCCGCGGTCGATGATGGCGACCCGGTCGCAGATGCGGTCCGCCTCGTCCATGTCGTGCGTCGAAATCACAATGGTGGCGTCGTGCGTCGCCCGCACCTCCAGGATGAATTCCTGCACTTCCCGCCGTGATTTGGGATCCAGTCCCGTCGTGGGCTCATCCAGCAGCATCAAAGTCGGCGACGTCAGCAGAGCGCGGGCGATGGCCACTTTCTGCTGCTGCCCCCGCGACAGCTGCTCCAACGGCACCGTCAGCTTGCGCTTCGCCAGGCCCAGCCGTTCCAGGATGACGACGGCTTGTTCCTGCGCCTGCCGATTGGGGACCCCGTACAGGCCGGTCGCGTAGGCCAAATTTTCCACCGCCGTGAGCTTCTTGAAGAAGCTGGCCTCTACGGACACCCGATTGATGAGGCGGCGGACCGCCATGCGCTGATGCACGGTGTCCAGGCCGAAAACCTCGACCCGCCCCGCATCGGGAATCAGCAAGGTCGCCATCATGCGAATCAGGGTCGACTTGCCCGACCCGTTCGGGCCCAGCACCCCCAGGATCTCCCGGCGCGGCACCACCAAGTCAATGCCCGCCACGGCTTCGACCTGCCGCCAGTGGCGGTCTCCCGGCTCCCGCTCGCGAAAGGACTTCTTCAACCCCTCGGCGCGCAACGCCACCGCGCCGGCCGTCACGGCCGGCAGTGCCATCCCCATGCCAACCTCCTTGGTGTGTGTCGGGCCTTCGGACGGTGCCATAAAAAATCGCCGGCCAGGCGATTGCCCGACCGGCGTCCCGTTTGGACCGCTAGGGTCTGGGCCACGCCGGAAAGGGCACACCGCTCCCGATGCAAAGCGCGGCGATGAGCTTGACCATCGGGAACACCCCCTGCCCTTGTGCGCCATTGCGGCCGAGACGGGATCCAAATCCGTCCGCCACGGACGGAAAGACGCCGCGGTTCGGCTCGCGATCCGATAGAGCCAATAGTGATTCTACCCTGTGGACTCTGTTTTGCGCAACGGGGTCGGCCACGTCGACGACCCTTGCGGGCAAGACGCGCCTACACGTCCGTTCCCGGGGCGGTCGGCTCCGGCACCCACCGGTGCCAGCGGACATCGTCCGTAATGTTGTCCACGCTCAACATCGCCAGTTGGTCCGGCGTCAGCGGAAAGCCGGGCAGCCTCTCACCCCATCGAACCAGCGGGCGAAGCGCTGCAGTCGGCAGGTGCAGTTTGGGAAGGGGCGTGCGCCGCCCCCGCAGGCTCCCCATCCAGTCCACCATCCCATCCAGCGTCAGACGTCGGGGTCCCCCCATCTCGAACGCCTCGCCGGCGGCGTCCGGATCCATGGGCATGGAGGCGAGGGTCGTCGCCAAGTCGCCACGATACAGGGGGTCAAACCGCGTGCGGCCGTCGCCCGGCACGGGCACGACCGGATTGCGCACCAACCCGCCCAATGTCTTGAAAAAGTCCGCGCCGCCGCCGAACACCAGGGACGGGCGCACAATGGTTGCGGTCGGCACGATTTCCCGCACAACCGCCTCCGCTTCCCACTTGCTGGCGAAGTAGCGACTCGCGCCAGGGGATGTGGCACCGAGGGCGGACAGATGGACGTAGCGCGCAATCTGAGCGCGGCGGGCGGCTTCGGCCATCCGCTGGGCGGCCGTGACATGCAGCGCCTTAAACGTGACGCCGTGGGCGGGATCTTCTCGAATGATGCCAATGAGATGAATGACGGCCTCGGCTCCCGCCAAAACCGCGTCCAACGGGTCCCGCACGACGTCCAGCGCGTGGCCGGCGGCTCCGGGCACGGCCTGTCCGCGCCGGGAGACGGCCACCACCTCATGGCCGGCCGCAAGGAGCGCCACCTGCACGGCTTGTCCTATATAGCCGCTGGCTCCCGTCACCACGATGCGCACCGCGTGTCCCTCCCCCTCAGTCTCGATTCGGCGCATCCCTCGACGGATCCCCCAACGCGTCCCATAACTCCTGATAGCCCATCTTGAGGAGGTACACCTCCACCCACCGGCGCTCAATGCCGCTCAACCGCTCCCAGCGATCACGGGCGGCCTCCAGCACCTCGGCCGGGGTCGATCCGGTCCCGGGCGCCTGCCAACGCTGCGCATCCCGCCGCAGACGCCGTTCCTCTGTCTGCAATTCGGCCAGGCGAATCTCCACGTCCATCGGCTGGACGCTGCCGGCAAAGCGCGCACTGCGGAACCTGGGGACCGTGCCGCGAGCCAATGCTCCGTATCCCGCATCCAAAAACGCGGCATCCACCAGCTTCTCCCACTCCGGGAGGGCGGCCGGACCCTCCGAGCCGGCATTCAGCACAGACTCGGCCAACTCCTGTTCGCTGAGCCGCGCCTCGCTCGCGGCCACCGCCCATCGCGCTTGATCCAGCTCCCACTGCAGCTGCGCCAGGGATCCCGGCAAAATCCCCTCCAGGGTCCCGCGACCGGGACCGAACGACGCCGGAGAAACCGCGGGCGGCACGGCCGGGACCGGAGGCAGCGACGCCCGCGCGGCCCACAAGACCGCCGCCAGCTCGACCAAGCCGGCCCCGGCCATGATGATGGCCCAGGGGTGTGACGCGGCCGGCTGCGTCCGCCATGTCCATACGCCCGCCCCCACCAATGCCACGGCGCCGGCAATCCCGATCCAACGCAGCATGGCGACCCCACCCTTTGTGACGCCGGATGAAGAACCTCTAGGTGGTCGCGCCCGCTTGCCTCGACACGTCGATGATGCGGCGGAGTATCCGCTCAAAATGCTGCAGATCTTCCAAAGACAATTCCTCGGTGACGGCCCGGAACGTCTCGAAGCGGCGACGCCGCACCATTTCTAAAGCCTCCCGCCCCGCGGTCGTCACACGCACCATGACGAGGCGCCGATCGGTATCACTCCGCTGACGCTCCAAGAGCCGACTGTGGACCATCCGATCCACGAGGCCGGTGGCTCCCGCCATACTGATGTCCAACGCATCGGCCAATTCGCCCATATGCATGGGCCCGCGCTCCGCCAACCATCTCAGCACCATAAATTGGGTGGGCGTGGGTCCGCCCGGCGTATGGGCGCCAAACAAGCGTCCCGACTGCATCAACAGTTTTTCCAACTCGCTCAAAGTCGCCGCCCTGGCTTCGTTCTCCGTCACGCGCGTCCCTCCGTACACTCTCCACTCTCTTAATGTCGCGAACCATGACGTCGCCGTCAATGATGCGCGGGCGCCACATGCGGGCCGGCGGGCCCCGGAGGGGGTCCGAGGCGCCCCGCCCCGGCGTTCACGGCGCATGCGAGGCGACCACACCGGTGTGCATGGATCCGAAGGGCGGGCCCATCCGGCTTTTTCTCGGCATTAGCAGGACTTGACGAGGTCGGGTCAGAAACAATGTGCCAATCACTGCCCTCCGGAACCGGTTGTTCTCGACCCTTCGAGCCGCGGCTCCCCCGGGCACAAATTTCCATTGAGGGAGAGGGCTATCATCGCATACGTGATCTTTGAGCAGTCGGGTCCGGTGGCCACCGTCATCCTCAATCGACCCGAGGCCCTCAATGCCTTGAACCGGCCCATGCGCCAAGAGCTGGAAGCGGCTTTGGACCGAGCCGCCGACGAGACCGTGCGGGCCGTTGTGCTGACCGGGGCCGGGCGGGCATTCTCGGTGGGTCAGGATGTGGCGGAATTGCAGGCCGATTATGCCGAAGACGGTCCCCAACTGGCGCGCCTCATCCAAGAAGAATGGGCGCCGCTGATTGCGGCGGTCAGGGCCCTGCCCAAGCCGGTGGTGGCCGCGGTCAACGGTCCGGCCGCCGGCGGCGGACTGTCCCTGGCGCTGGCGGCCGATGTGCGGCTGGCCGAACCGCGCACTAGTTTCCTGGCCGCGTTCGTCAAAGTGGGGCTGGTGCCGGATTCCGGCGCCGCGCACATGCTGGTGCGAATGTTGGGATTGTCCAAAGCCATGCAACTGGCGTTGACCGGAGATGGCTTTAGCGCGGAAGAAGCGCTGCAAGCCGGTTTGGTGGCCGCCGTCGCGCCGGACGCCGAGACCTTGCGGCAGGCGGCGCACGACTTTGCGGAACGATTGGCCCAGGGAGCCCCCCTGGCGTTGGCGGCGGTCAAGGCGCTGATGCACGAGGCGGCCGACGCGGCGTTCGGCTTCGTTGTGGCCGAGGAGGCCCGTCAGCAGGATGTGCTGGGACGGTCCCGGGACCATCAGGACGCCGTCGAGGCGTTCCTGGCCAAGCGGCCGCCGGTGTTTCGAGGGCAGTAATCGAGGGGCAACACAAGGGGGATAGCACTGTGCTACCGGACAACACATTTGCCGGTCAAGTCGCGGTTGTCACCGGCGGCGGAACCGGACTGGGATATGGGATTGCAGAGACATTGGGACAATTGGGCGCGGGGGTGGCGCTGGTGAGTCGAAGCCCCGACCATGTGGGGCCAGCGGCCGAGCGTCTGCAGCGCCAGGGCATCCAGGCCCTGGCGGTTCCCACCGACATTCGCCAGCCTGACCAAGTGGAGGCCATGGGCCACACCGTCCTGGACCATTTCGGGCGGATGGACATGCTGGTCAACGCGGCAGCCGGAAACTTCATCGTGGACAGCGAGAAGCTGTCGGTCAACGGCTTCAACGCCGTCGTGGCCAGCGTGCTGCACGGCACATTCTATTGCACCCGCGTGGCGGGGCTCCATTTCATCGCGTCCGGGCGCGGCGGGCGGATTGTCAATGTGGTGGCCAGCTACGCATGGACCGGCGGGCCTCGCACGCTCCATTCCGCCGTGGCCAAAGCGGGTGTGGTGACCATGACCCGGACGTTGGCCGTGGAGTGGGCGCACTACGGCATCCGCGTGAACGCTCTCTGCCCCGGCCCCACCGACACGGAAGGGGCCCGCGCCGCTCTGTGGCCGGATCCCGAGTCGGCCCGGAAACTGACGTCCAAAATCCCGGTCGGCCGATTCGGGACGGTGGAGGAGGTGGCCAACGCCGCCTGCGATCTCCTGTCGCCGTACGCCGATTTTGTGAACGGAGAAGTGCTGGTCATTGACGGCGGCGAATGGCTGGGCAAGGGATTGGTGGAGGCGTAGCCGGGGACCCGGTGACCTCTCAGGGAAAGGAGTTCCGGCGTGAACAAGCTGATGCGGCATGATGAAGTGGTGGCTGCCATTCCCCAAGGATCCTGCATCGCCATCGGCGGCTCCTCGCTCTCGCGCAAGCCGATGAGCCTGGTCCGCGCGCTCGCCGCCCGAGGCGCGGGTGACTTCCGCCTGGTGGTCGACGTCGGTGGACCCGACGTCGACCTCCTCATTGGCACCGGCAAGGTGTCCGAAGTGGTCTATGCATTTGTCGGCTTTGAAATCATGGGGCTGGCGCCCCACTTCCGGCGGGCACGGGAGTCGGGGTCGCTGCACTTTCAGGAATGGACCGAGTTCACCGTCATGGCGGGATTGGACGCCACCGTCAAAAACGTGCCGTTCCTGCCCACCCATGTCGGCTTGGCCACCGACGTGCCCCGGGTCAATCCCGCCTTCAAGTTGTTCCACGACCCCTTCGAAGGGCAGCCGCTGATGGCCATCCCCGCCCTGCATCCTGATTTTGCCCTCATCCATGTCAACTTGGCGGATCCGTACGGCAACGGCGTCATCTTGGGCGACGGGCACGTGGATGTCTTGTGCGCGAAGGCGGCCCGCTACACGATCATCTCGGCCGAACGGGTGGTCTCCGCGGAGGAGCTGCAGCGCTACGGGCGCGATGTGCAAATCCACCGCATCCATGTGGACGGCGTGGTGGAAGCCGCGTGGGGCGCCCATTTCACGGGCTGTGCCCCGTATTATCGGGCCGATCTGCGCCACACCCAGGAGTATCTGGCCGCGGCCCGCGACCCGGAGAGCTGGCGTGCCTATTGTGCCCGCTATGTCACCGACCGGCCGGCGGACTACGTCCAAGCGCTGGGCGGAGCGGAAGAGCTGGTGGGCCGCCTGGAGGTCTGACCGCCTCTCGCGGGACCTTGCGGCGAACGTCGACATGAGGGTCATGGCACGGCGTCCGCCGGGGCCCGGGAATCGGTCCGAGGCATTGAAAGCATTGAGGGAGGGGCACCGGTGGACTATACAGTCGATGAGCTGATGGTGGCGGCCATGGCGCGAGAACTGCAAGGAGAGGTGATGGTGAGCTCCGTGACGGCGCTCGGCGCCCTGGCGGCTCACTTGGCCAAGCGCACGCACGCACCGGATTTGGCGGTGCTGTCCACGCCCGAGTCGGGCATGGAGGTGACTCCCATGCCGACCCTGACCCTGGGGCAGTTCCTGACCGACGCCCAGCGGGGGATTCCCCTCACCATGGAGGACATTTTCGACGCCATTTTTCTCGATCGATTCCGCATCTGGATCAACCCGGCCCAAATTGACCGGCAAGGCAACGTCAACATCACCGTGATCGGACCGTGGGATCATCCGCGCGTGGCCATGGTGGGCTCCAGAGGCATCCCGGAGGACACGAGCCACCTGTCCGCCGGGCTGTACTACGTCACCAACCATTCCCCCCGCACGGTGGTGGAACGCGTCGACTTCCGGAGCGGGGCGGGGTACGGACCCGAGCGCGACGAATATCTGGGCGAACGCGGCGCTCCCACCCGCCTCGTCTCCAATCTGGGCGTGTTTGATTTCGGAGGACCGGATCACGCGCTCCGTCCGCTCTCTCTCCATCCGGGCGTCACCCCCGATGTCGTCAGGGAGGCGACCGGTTTTCCGATCGAGGTGCCGGATGATTGCGCCATCACCGTGCCTCCCGACGACGCGGCCCTGACCATCATCCGCGCCGCCGATCCGCTGGAGGTTCGCAAGCTGGAGTTTCTGTCCGGACGCGAGGCCGCCGACCGGCTGGTCCGCATTTACGAGCGGGAACGCCAAGCCCTGCGGGCAGCCGTGTGGCCGCATCGCGAGCGGGTGCGCTGACTTGACCGCGCATCCCCTCAACGCCATCATCACCGGCGCCGGTCGCGGCATCGGATTGGCAACGGCGCGCCAGCTGGTGGACGGGGGCAGTCGGGTGGCCGTGCTGGCCCAGCACCGGGACAGCGCCGAGGCGGCCGCGGCGAGCCTCGGCGCGCGCGCGGAACCGTTCTGGGCCGATCTGGCCGACCGGGAGGCCAACGAGGCCACGATGACGGCCGCCATCTCGGCGCTTGGCGGTGTGGACGTTCTGGTCAACAACGCCGGCTGGACCCTGACCCAAGACTTCCTGGAGGAGACGCCCGAATACTGGGACCGCGTGTTACGCGTGAACCTGCATGCCGTCATCTGGTCGTCGCGTCTCGTGCTGCGGCACATGGCGGAACGGGGCCAAGGGGGCAGCATTGTCAATGTGGTGTCCGACGCCGGGCGGGTGGGGATGCAGGGTGAAGCGGTGTATGCGGCGGCCAAAGGCGGGGTCATTGCCCTGACCAAGTCTCTGGCGCAGGAGATGGCCTCCCGACGCATCCGTGTGAATGCCGTCGCGCCCGGTCCCACGAACACCCGGGTGCTGGAGGAGAACCTGGGCGCCGGTCCGGACGCGGAACGCCGCATCGCCAGCATGATTCGGCGCATTCCGCTCCGACAAGTGGCAGAACCGGAGGACGTGGCCCACGCCATCGTGTTTTTAGCCGGTCCCCAAGCGCGGCACATCACCGGCCAGGTCCTCTCCGTCTCGGGCGGGTTGACGATGGTGTGACGGCCCGGACAGAGACCGGCGACCCATCCCGCCCAGGCGGCCCCGCTCGATCTGCCCACGAGGGTCGTACCACCGGCGTCATGGCGCGGATCACCCGAGCCCCGGGCGTGCCCCGGCCCCCTGCGTCGGCGTTTTGAGGCGCGCAGACGGGGGACCGGCACCATACGGAAGACCACCGGGTCGGCGACGGGACTGACGTCCGGCGACGGTATGCGATCTTGGGATCGCGGCGGCGCGGACGGCCCCGCGACCGCGCATCCGCACGCGCCGGTGGAGGGCCGCTCGTCCCCGAGCGGGATCGCCCGGGTCCTTTCGACCGGTCACCGCGGCCTCCCTTCCGCCCGTATGCCTGTGGACGCATCCCCGGGCGCCGCCTGGGGCGCGTTAGCCCCAATGACCCGCCAGGGTCCCCGCGTACAGGCCGAGCAGGGTGACGGCCAGGATGGGCAGGGTCAGCACGATGCCCACTTTCATATAGTACCGCCAAGAAATCGTGAGACCCCGGCGTCTCAGCACATGCAGCCACAACAACGTGGCCAGCGACCCGACCGGCGTCAACTTGGGGCCGAGGTCGGATCCGATGACGTTGGCATAGGCGAGGAGCGTCTTCAGACCCTCGACGTGCTGCGCGCCGTGAATGCCCAGGTTGACCACAACGACCGCCGGCAAATTGTTCATCACCGCCGACAGTCCGGCCGCCAGTCCTCCGGCCACCAAAATGCCGGGCAAAGGACCGGCGTGCGCCCCCTGCTGAAGGGCTGCCGTCACCCAGCCCAAAAGCCCCGCGTTTCGGAGTCCAAACACCACCACATACATTCCCACGGAGAAAATGACGATCGGCCACGGAGCCTCTCGGAACGCCTTTCCCACACTCATGGTCCGGCTCCGCGCGGCCAGCATCACAAACAAGAGCGTGGCCACTGCCACCACCAGGGAGAGCGGCAGGTGCAACGGCCCACTTAGGACGAATCCGACCAGCATGAGGGCGAGAATACCCCACGCCCAGCGAAGCCGGATCGGATCCAAAACCGCTGTCGCCGGGTTCGGCAGGGTCTCCACCGCCACGCGATGGGGGATGTCGCGCCAATAGACCAGGTACAAGAGGCCCAGCGTGGCGACCACCGTGACCGCGTCAACCGGCAGCATGCGCAATGCATAGGCCGAAAAGCCCACATGAAAGAAGTCTGCTGTGAGAATGTTCACCAAGTTGGAGACGACCAGCGGGGTCGACGCGAAGTCGGCAATAAAACCGCCGGCCATCACCAGGGCCAACGACTCCTGGCGTGAAAAGCCCAGCGCGCGGCCCTGCTCATACACGATGGGCGTGAGGATGAGGGCGGCCCCGTCGTTCGCAAACACCGCCGCCACCAGCGCACCCAGCACCACGGCATTGACGAAGAGACGCCGCCCGCTCCCGCCCGAGAGCCGAGCCATGTGCAGGGCCGCCCATTCAAACACGCCCATCTGGTCCAGCAGGAGCGAATTCAAGATGATGCCGACAAACGCCAGGGTGGCATTCCAGACCAGCCCCACCACCTGGAGTACGTCGGCCCACGTCACGATGCCCAGGATCAGGGCCATCCCCGCCCCGAGCGCCGTGGGCCAGCCGATGGAGAGGCCCCGCGGCTGCCACACCACCAGTCCCATCACGACGACAAACAAGCTTCCGGCCAGGATGGCGTGGCCGATGATGAGCCCAACTCCTCTCCGACGGCGGTCGCCGGCTAGCCGGGGCCCCCAAGACCGGAAGGATCCGGGGCTTCGGGTCGCCCGCGGGCAATCCGCCGGCCGATCATGGCTGCCACTTCAAGGCGCGCGCGACGAAGGTCAAGATGTCGGCCGCCTCGTCGGCCTGCCGGCCCATGGGCTTTCCCACGCCATGTCCCGCTTCGTCTTCCACCCGCAGCAGCACCGGTTGGTCTGACCCGCTGGCCGCTTTCAGTCGCGCCGCCATCTTGCGGGCGTGCATCGGATCGACGCGGCTGTCGCTCCGGGCCGTATACAGAAGCACCGGCGGGTAGGGCACGCCGTCCTGCACCTGATGATAGGGCGAATACCGGCGCAGATACGCGAAGGCCTCGGGATCATCCGGAGACCCGTACTCCCCCGTCCAGAGATCGGCAATCAGAAACCGATGAAAGCGCAGCATGTCCAGCAGCGGCACGCCAATCACCACCGCGCCGAACAGCTCCGGATGCTGCGTCAGCATGGCGCCGGCCAGCAACCCGCCGTTGCTGCGTCCCCACACGGCCAGCTGAGCCGTGGTGGTAACCCCCGATGCGATCAAGAACCGGGCCGCGCTGGCGCAGTCATCAAACACCTGCTGCTTATGCTCCCGCATCCCCGCCCGATGCCACGCCTCGCCATACTCACTGCCGCCGCGGAGCACCGCCAGGGCCCACACGCCGCCCTCGGCGACCCACGCCGCCGCATCCCGACGGAATGTGGGCGTGGACGGAAGCGCGAAGCCTCCGTACCCGGTTAGGATGGTCGGCCGGGGAGTGCCCGGAGATGCCCCCCGCGCCGTGAGTACAAAGACCGGAATACGCGTCCCGTCCGTGGACCGGTACCATTCGCGGCGCGCCTCCATGTCCGGGCCGACACCCTCCTCGACACCATGGAGCCGACGGGGAGCTTCGCCCGCCGCCACGCCCCAGAGGCCGGGCGGGTCCGAGAACGACTCGAAGGCGAAAACGGCCCCTGAGCGGCCGTCTTGGGCGGTCACATGCGTGATGGTGCCGATCCCGGGCAATGTCACGCGGCGGCGCACCCCATCCACCCACCACTCAAGCGCGGATGCCGCGTCTTCCAGGTAGTGAGTGACCAGCCCCTCTTTCGCGACGGCCACGTCCAGCAGGATGCGGCTCGGATCCTCTGCCAGAACCTCCTGCCAATCAGCCGGAAAAAGGGGCGCGAGCGCGGCCGGGGACGTGGGCCAGGCGTGAAACAGCACCCGCCATTGCGACGCCCCGAAATTCGTGTGCAGATAGAGGCCGGCCGCGGTGATCAGCGGATGGAAGGCGGCATCGACGCCGCCCGCCCAGAGCACGCGCGCCGTCGGCGCGGTCACCGGCGCCACATAGACTTCGGTGCGCGTCCAGCCTTGATGCACCGTCACCACCAGCCACCGGCCGTCGGGACTGACCTGCGGTTGAAAGTGGTCACGCCGGTCCCGACCTTCCCCCATCACGTCGGGGTCTTGGCCAGCGTCTTGACCCAGCCGATGGTGAAACACGTGCTGGTGATAGGTCGGATCATCGGCATGCGCCTCCCCCGGCCACGGGTGGCGCGTATAGAAAAAGCCGGCCTCGTCCCGCTCCCAGGCCACGGAACTCATTCGGCTCCGCGCCACCTGATCGGGCAGTCGCCGGCCGGAGTGGAGATCCTTCACCGAAAGCGTGCTCCACTCGTCGCCGTGCCGCGACACCCCGTAGGCCAGGTAGCGGCCCGACGGACTCGGCACCCACCAGTCCAGGGACGACAGCCCGTCCGCTCCCTCGTCGAGCGGATCCACAATCGTCACCGCCGCCCCCCCGGCGGCCGGCTCACGCCGCAGCAGAGGCTGAGCGCGGTCGGCCGGCTGCTCCAGATAGTAGAGATACGGACCCACCAGACGCGGTGCGGTAAACGTCGGCCACGCCGCCCAGCGAAGCCACCGGCTCCGCCACGCGTCACGCTCGGGTCCGTCCAGCCAAGCCCGCGTCTCCTCATTGCACGCCGCTTCAAAGGCACGCGTCTCGGCACGGCCACCGTCCTCCAACCATCGATAGGGGTCGGCGATCGGCTCGCCGTGCAGAACCTCCACCACCGGCTCCCGGCGGGGATTTAACCCAGGCATGGTCACCCTCCCAAAATTTAACGACAACTTAACGGGAATTGTTGTGCACTTTGCCGGGATCCGGGATACAATGTAAACGTGAACTACATCACAAAGTCGCCAACGAAAGGAGGTGGAACAATATGTCTATGCGTGAGTGCAGCAACTGCCACCGCACGGTGAGCTGGAGCTGGTCTCCGTTCCGTCGCGCCTCTGAGCCCGGTCGGGCGGCCCTTTGCCCGTCGTGCGCGAGCCGGTTGGAGTCGGTCCGTTTCGTAGGGTACAACCTGCTTGTGCGGCCCGTTTGACCGCACAAGCAGGCCACGGGCTAGCGCGACCACAGCGCTCGCCCGAAGAACAGCAGGTTGGCGGGCCGTTCGGCCAACCGTCGCGTGAAATACGCGTACCAGTCGGTCCCAAACGGTATGTACACCCGGGTGCGATACCCCTCCCGCGCCAGTTCGCGCAACGCCGCCAGGTTGATCCCATACAGCATTTGAAACTCAAAGCGCTCGCGGTCCACGTGCCGGGCGGCGACATGCCGCAGCACCCGGCCGATGACGGCCTCGTCGTGCGTGGCCACGGCGGTGTAATGGCCTCGGTCCAGTGCGGTTTCCACCAGGCGGACATAGTTGTCGTCAACGTCGGCCTTCACGGGGTACGCCACCTCACGGCGCTCCTGATACGCGCCCTTGACGATGCGGAAATTCCGCGGCTCGTTCGACAAGCGTTCCAGGTCATCCAGCGAGCGATACAGGTAAGCCTGCAGCACGGTGCCCACATGGCCGGGATAGGCCGTCCACAGCTTGTCGAACCACTCCAGCGTCACGCCGGTGTGCTGCGAGTCCTCCATGTCGATCCGAACGAAGTTGTCCATCCCGGCGGCCCGCTCGACCACCGCCCGCACGTGCTCCCAGCCCAAGGCCGGGTCCACGTCCAGCCCCATCATCGTCAATTTGAGCGAGACGTTGGCGTTTAACCGCTCCCGCTCGATCCGGTCCAGCAGTTCTCCGTACGCCCGTGCGGCTTCTCCCGCCTGCGCCGCGTCGCGGACACTCTCGCCCAGGTGATCCAAAGTGGCCATGATGCCTTCGCGGTTCAGGGCGCGCGTGGCTGCCACCGCGTCGTCCAACGTCTCACCCGCCACAAACCGGCGGGCGCCCAACTGCAATCCATAGCGCTTCACGGTCTTGGACACGACCGGATTCCCCGCCACGGTCAGGATCACTTGCCGAAACATGACAACGCCCCTCGCCGTGCCTCCACTGGTCCTGGTGTCTGCCTTCGCCGGGCACGCCGTCGATCCCTGGCGGCCCCAGTGCCCGGCGTTGCGTGGCCCGGCTAAAATTCCACCCGATCCAAGCATAGCCCATGCGCCGGTGCCGGAGGGGCCGCCTTGCCCCGCCGCGGCTCCGCCAAGCTCCGCGCGATAAGACCGGTGCGTCCCCGGGCGACTTCCTCCACCATCGCCCCCACCATCATCCGAACCATGTGATAGAGAAAGCCGTTGCCGGTGACGCGAAAGATCCAGGTCTCCCGCTCAACGGCCCAGCCGGCGGCATAAATGACGCGCTCGGTGGTTCGGGCGCTCGATCCCTCGCCGCGAAATGCCCAAAAGTCGTGGGTGCCCAGGAAGCACCGCGCCAGCCGGTTCAGCGCGGTGAGCGACAAGGGCCCGTCCATCCACCACACAAAGCGGGCCGTGAACGGATCCGGCGGTCCCCCGGTCCATAGCCGATAGCTGTATGTCTTGGCCCGTGCGGCCCGGCGCGGGTCGACGCCATCGGGCACGGCCTCGCACCCGCGCACCACAATCTCCGGCAGCAGTTGGGCATTCAGGGCGGTGACCAGACGATCGGGCGGAATGCGGCAGCCACCGGGGGTCCAGACCGCCACCTGACCGGCGGCGTGCACGCCGCTGTCGGTGCGGCTGGCCGCCACCACCGGCGCTTCCATGCGGGTGATGCGGGTCAGGGCGGACTCCAGTTCGCCCTGCACCGTGCGTCCGGTCGCTTGGCGCTGGAAGCCTTGAAAGCCCGTGCCGTCATACGCCAGCACCAGCCGGTAGGCCATGCTCACCCCCCGTCCTCCCCGTGGCAAAGCACTCGCCCGCTTTCACCGGCCGGTGAAACGGGCGAGTGGAGGCGGGTCCGACGCCCCCGTTTCCATCCAGGGCTCAGGGGCGGTGCGACGCCTCACACCAATTCCAAAATCGCCATCGGCGCCGCATCACCTTGGCGCGGGCCGGTACGCATGATGCGGGTATAACCCCCCGCCCGATCCGCGTACCGAGGACCGAGCGTCGTGAACAACTTCTTCAGCACCTCGTCGTCCAAGAGATACGCGGCCGCCCGTCGGCGGGCGGCCAAATCGCCGCGCTTGCCCAGGGTGATCATGCGCTCGGCGAACACCCGCGCCTCCTTGGCCCGGGTCACCGTGGTGGTTACACGTTCATGCAACAGCAGCGAAGTCACCAAGTTGCGCAACAGCGCCCGTCGCTGATCGGCCGGACGGCCCAGTTTCCGAAACTTACCCACGCGCTATCCCTCTCTACTCCTCTGACGGCCGGAGCGACAGCCCCAGCGCAGCCAGCTTCTCCTTGACTTCTTCCAGGGACTTCTTGCCCAGATTGCGCACTTTCATCATGTCTTCATC
>DAHVOH010000019.1 GCA_027318915.1 Clostridiales bacterium | reverse complement strand
CCCCGAAGCGGTTTGGCGGCGGTATCAAATGGCCGATGCGGACCTTCGCCTAGCCCCCTCCAATCAGGCCCTCGCCGCCTACAAAGCGGCTGTCGGCCAACTGGTGGAGCACGCCGTCGCCGGTGCTGAGGACAAGCCGCCGGGATATGTGGACGAACGTGACCGTTTTCGGCGCTTGGTCTATCTTCAGGCCTTGGAGCAATCTCTCGAGGAACTCACAGCGGACCAGCTGAAAAAGGGGGCCCCGGTCCGCCTCATCCAGCGCCTGAACCTCATCGCCAGCCTGCTGATGGATTTGTTCCGCAACCGCGGGGGACGGCCCTGATCCTATCCCTGGACGCCGGGCGCTCGGGCCCGCCCGCGCAACGCGCGGCGCCGCGCCTGTCCCGGCGAAGGCCGGCTGAATGGCGGCTGCGGAGATGTCGATGAAGGGAGGGCGACTGTGCAGATTGACACGCGGTTTTGGGGCGCATTGGAAGTCCCGGAGACATCGCTCATCACGCTCACCCGAGAAATTCTCGGGTTTCCTCGGCATCGCCGCTTCATTCTGCTGCCGACCGGCGGCACTCATCCCTTTCTCTACCTGCAGTCGGGTGACGATCCTCAGTTGGCTTTCGTCACCATCGACCCGAAGCTCGTGATGCCGTGCTACCGGGTACCTGAAGACGAGGCCGCGGAGTACGGACCGCCCGGTGAGTGGGCGGTGCTGGCCCTCTGCACCATCTCCCCCGAACGGCAGGACGCCACCGTCAACCTGCGAAGTCCTCTCGTCATCAATCGCGCCACCCGCCAAGGCGGCCAGGTGGTGCTATCCTTGCCCTATTCCTTTCGCCATCCGCTGTTCTCAAAAGGAGCGCAATGATGCTGGTGCTGAGCCGCCGTGTCGGCGAAACCATCCTGATTGACGGCGGACGCATTCGCGTGCAGGTGGTGGACATCGCGGGCGAAACCGTCCGCCTGGGCATCGACGCCGCCCGCGACATTGTGGTCCTGCGTGAAGAGATTGCGCAGACGGAGGCCGCCAATCGTGAGGCGGCGGCAGCGCCGACGCCCGATCAACTCTTGGCGCTCAAGACTCCGTCTCCCCTCCCGCCGACACAATCTGAGTGACGCGAATCCCGAAGTGGTCCCCGGCCACCACCACCTCGCCCCGCGCCACCACGCACCCGTTGACGGCCAGATCGACCGGCTCGGCATAGGGGCGATCCAGTTCCACCACCGCCCCCGCGCCCAACTCCAGCACCTCGCGCACGGTCATCTGCGTTTGGCCCAGCACGACGCGCACCTCGAGCGGCACGTCCAGCACGAAATCCAACGGCGCCGGCAACCGGTCGGCCCTCACGCCGCCCTCACCAGGCAGTTCCGGCAGGTCCGCCGACCGGACGGTCACGGTGCTTGTCGCCGCCTCGTCTCCCACATCCACCAAGGCCGCGAGTTCTTCCGCCGTCAGTTTTTGGCTCCGGCGCGTGCTCACTGCGTCACCTCCGGTCGCGCTTCCAGTTGCACGGCCCATCGGCCACCGTGTCGACCCGGGATCGCCGCAAATTTGCGCACCCCATCCACCTCGACCGCGATGGGCTCGTCGCGGCGCCGCTCCAGCACCACGACATCGCCGGGAGCCAGTTGGGCGAGCGCTTCTTTGGTCAACCGTACGCCGCCCAGCACGGCGCTGACAACCACAGGAACGTCATAAACCCGCCGCTCCAGAGCTTTGGACCGAAGCCGCTCGTGCCCACCCGTCTCCCCCTGCTCCGTGACCGCGGCGATCAAGGGGACGAGCATCGCATAGGGCCAGACGAGCGCCATTTGCGCGTCAACCCCCTCCGTCTCCACGTGAAAGCGCACCGCCACCACGACATCGTCCGCGCCCGCGGTCTGCGGGAGGCGGGGGGAATCCTCCGTAGCGTCCACCGTCAGGGACAGCGGGAAGCTGGGCGACCAAGCCCCGGCGTATCCGTCCAGCATGCGCCGCACCAACCGGAGGAACACCGCCCGTTCAATCTCGGTCAGCTCCCGCCGCTCGGCGTACGCCACCCCGGCCCCGGCCAGCGCCCGATCCAGCGCCCTCATGACCAGGGTCAGATCAAACTGCGCTAAGCCGAAAATCCCTAGGGGCGGATGACCGAACGCGTAGGAAACGGCGTCCGGCGGCGCCGAGGCGACCCAAGCCGCCGCAGACACCTGATCGACCGATTGCAGGGACACGGTGGTCTCGGTCCTGAGGTACAGGCCCACAACGTTGGACAGGACGCCACAGGCGCTCTGGGAGACCCTGGCCAGCGTCTCCACCTGCGTGCTGGAAAGTTTGCCGGGATGCCGAAAGTCGTATGGACGCCAGACGGTCCCGGTGCGGCCAGATGCCATGCCCGTCCCCTCCTCCGTCTATTGTACGGCCGGTCAGGCGTGCGACCGCAGAATTGTGCGCACTCACCCCGAGCGGACGGCGAGCCGGCGGGACATCGGAGCCACTGCGCCTTCGGTGCCCGGATCCGGCCCCATCATACCAATAGCCGCTGGCGGGGACCGGACGCGGCCATGTCAGGGGGAGCCAGACCACGCTGCGACAAGCCGGCCGGCCGCCACGCGGCGTGCACACCGCACCGGCCGCCGCGTTCCATACCTCCGCGACCGGGACGGCATGGCGAATCGCCGCCGGGCACCTGCCGGACAGACGACGCTCTTCGCTCAGGCGGGAGATGGGGAGTGACGTCCGACGGCACCCGGGAGCGAGAGCTTGGGGGCCACGGGCCACCAGTACCCGATCTTGTGCTCCGTAACACCCTCTTGCGCCTGAAGCCGTACCGCATCCAGCAGTGTTGCGGATACGGCCGGTTGCGTTGATCGCCTCGTCTTCGACGAGAGGGCCGCCATGTGGTCGGCCGCGCCCCGGTGCCCCGTACGCCAACCTTTCCGACTGGCCCCGTCAGGATCGGAACGCGCTTTCGGCGGGGCGGGACCGCCACCTGGGTCCGCACCCGGTTGACTCAGCAGATGACCCGACGCGATTTGCGCGAGCGGGCGATACCCCCGCCCCAGGACGTTCTGGGCGTGCGGCGCACGGCCAGTCGGCTGCCAAGGCAGGCATCCGAGGAACCGATTGGCACGCCGTGCGCAAAATCGGCCGGCGACGGCGGCCGTGGATCTGATGGAGAGCCGCACGCCGTCAAGCCGGTGGGGGTGAGTCGAGTCGGAGGTGGGGCTTTGGCCCATCGATCTGACGACGACTTTGGTCTATGCTGACTGGGCGCACAGGTCGGGCGAGGTCAACGTCGTCTGGGACCGGCCTCCCTCCGACGGGATGGAACGGCAGGACAGCGTCCTCCTCCCGTCCGAAATCGTCCCCAGAGCGCCCGTCCGGTCGACCCGAGTGGACGAAGCCCATGGGACCGAGAGTGCCCCGCGCACCCGATGAAGGAGGCCGCGAATCCGTGAAAGTGCTGTTCGTGGCGGGCTTTGGCCCCATTGTGCCGGAGACGGCCACCGAGGCGTCGTCTCGATTCTACGCCGAGACGCTGGGCATCGCGTTTGAACGCGACGGCGATTACCTGCACACCGGGTCTCTCGGGGGCGTCAAACATTTCGCGCTCTGGCCGCTGTCCGACGCGGCCCGGTCCTGCTTTGACGCACCCGCTTGGCCCTCGCAGCATCCCATTCCCCAAGCCTGGGTCGAATTTGAAGTGGATGACGTGGCCCGCGCCACCTTCGAACTGAAAAGCCGGGGATACCAGTGCTTGGTGGCCAACCGCACCGAGCCTTGGGGCCAGACGGTCTCTCGTCTACTCGGCCCAGAGTCCCTGCTCGTCGGTCTCACCCACACACCCTGGCTGCGTGACGCCGACTGACGCCGGCACGGCCGATCCAATCAGAGCATCGGCCGCCGCGGCGCGGCCAGCGCCGCCGACACGGCGGTCCGGGCATCGCCCGCAGCGCCGAAGTGGACGGCGATCCCCATCCGGGCCAGCATATGTTCCATGCCGGCGCCCATGTGGTTGGCCACCACCTCGGTGACCGCGTGCTCCTGCAGGAAGCGGGCCACCCGGGCATGGTGGAGCCCCTCGGCGCCCTGGTCATGCAGCTCGTCCCATGCCACCACATGCTCCACCCAGTCGCGAACGGCGCCGTCGGCCATGGACGCGACCGCCACCGTGTGCGCCCGCCCCCATCGCGGGTCGACCGCCCCCGCCGCATCGACCGGTACACAAACCACCGTAGGCTCGGCCACCGAAACCATCTCCTTCGGGCCACTGTCAGGCCGACAGCCAACGCTGGAGCCCTGTTGCCCCTTTCAGTGTAGCACCGACGTCCCTTGACCGTGAGCGCCGGCCCCCGCCCGCCGACGCCACGACCTTAGCCATCCGGTCCGGGGCTCCTGTCGCCTAGCGGCCGTCCGCCCCTTCGATCGGCGCCACGGGGGCGGTCGGCCCCTCATTCAACGTGCGCCGGAGGGCCACGACTCGGCCCACGAAGTCGTGGAGCCCGGTCTGCTCGGCCGACGCGGACCGTCCCAGGAGGCGGTCCGCCAAGCGGTCCACGTCCAGGCTGGCCGGACTGTGCGGCGACGCCACATTGAAAGGCTTCTGCTGCAACACCGCCCGCCCCACGGCCGGATCTTCGGCCACCACCCCCAAAAGTTCGACCGACTGAGCCAACGCCCTCTGCGCCAACTCCACCAGCCGCTCTCCCACTCGCAGTCCCCGCACGGGGTCCGATGCGCGGTTGACGGTCAACAGCAGGCGCACTGTACTTTTCTGCCCATTGACCGCCTTGACCAGCCCGTAGGCGTCGGCCAGCGCGGTGGGCTCCGGAGTCGTCACGACCAGCGCGGAGTCGGCCGCCATCACAAAGGCCAAGACGTTGGGGGCGATGCCGGCTCCCGTGTCGACGATGAGCCAGTCCACGAGGTTTTCCAACTGTTGAAATTGGCGCGTCAACCGAGCCAGCGTAACGGCGTCGGCCGCGGCGGCCTCAGCCAGGCCAGCGGCGCCGGCGATAATCAGCACGCCCTCCGGCCCCGGTTGGAGCACCTCTTGCAACTCGGTCTGGCCGTCCATCACCTCCCACAATGTGTGTCGCGGCTCGCCGCCCAGAATGATGCTGATGTTGGCCAGGCCCAAGTCCGCGTCGAGCACGGCCGTGCGCGCACCCTTGCCGGCCATGGCAATCCCGAGCGCCAAGGCGAGATTGGATTTGCCCACCCCCCCTTTGCCGGAGGTAACGGCCAGCACGTGGGGACCTCCGAGCCGCCGATCCCGCACGTCCCGGGCCATGTCTCGCGCCTGTTCGCGCACCCAGTGCCGAAGCCGCTCGGCCTGCTCATCCATGGTAGTCGACCCCCTGCACCACCCATTCCGCGAGCCTCCGGGCGTCGGCGATGGCGATGTCTTCGGGCACGTCCTGACCGTCGGATATGTAGCTGAGCGGCCATCCCAAGGTGATGGTCGCACTGATCATGGCCCCGGGCCGGTCCGACTCATCCAGTTTGGTGAAGCACAATTTGGCCGAGCGGTCGCCGGCAAACCGGCGGGCGGCGTGGACCATCGCCTCCGTCCGCATCGTAGCGGGCAGCACCACCAAAAGCTCCTGGGTGCGGGCGGCGCGGACCAGCGATTGAATTTCCGCCATGTGCAAATCATGAAAGGGGCTCCGGCCGGCGGTATCCACCAGAATCACGTCATGCGCCGAGCGGTCGACAATCTGCTCCAGTTCCTGGGGCCGCGCGGCCACTTCAAACGGCACACCCAGGATGAGGGCAAAGGTTTTCAGCTGTTCCGTCGCCGCCACCCGAAAGGTATCGGTGGTGACCAGCAGCACGCTTTTTTGCTGCGCCAGACGGAAGTGGGCCGCGAGTTTGGCCAGGGTGGTGGTTTTGCCCGACCCGGTCGGCCCCACCGCCGTGAGGATGACGGGCTCCTTCAGGGAAACCGGAGCGGGCGGCCCCAGCGCCTCCGCCACCTGATCCACCAGGGCCGGCCGCCACCCGTCGCCGGCGTCCACCACGCGGGCCGCGAGTCCTCGGGCCAGATCCGCATCAATCTGCGCGGTCAGCAGGCATTCCAACGCCAGACCCTCGGCTCCCTCCGGCTGATGGGCCAGGGTGCGGAGCCGGCGGTCCAGCCCTTTCAACATGTCCACCACTTCATCCCGAAAGGCGTCGGGCGCGTCGGAGGGCGGCTCGGCGTCCGGCTTGGGCGCGGCGCGTGGCGGGTCGCTCCGCCCCGCAACGGCCTCCGACAAGACCGCCGTCGGCGTTGCGGGAGCCACGTCGGCCGCGGCCAAAACCTGGTAGCGGCGCTGCCAAAACCGCCACCACACGTCCCGGGTCGGGCCTGACGAGAGAATCACAGCGTCGTGACCCAGTTCCGCCCGGGCCAGATACAGCGCCATCTCCACGTTGTCTCCCACAAACCGCTTGACGATCACAACCTCACCACTCCCCGCGCCTTCGCCGAAATTTCGGACGAGCACTCCAACGCGACCCTGCCATCAACACCCCCCGGTCGGTCCGCCTCGGGCCCGACCGGCTCCGTCGCGTCGGACGGCGACGCCGGGCATCGGGCAGCCGATCCGTGGCATTCCCCGAACTGTCCGGCCGACCTCGGAATCCGGGAGCCTCCGCGCTTGGCGCCGGGCCGCATTTGCCGAGCACCCATGATCGCCGCCACAACTCGACACCACCGGTGCCCGCTCCCACATCGCGAGGGGAAGGCCGGATGTGCATTGAGACCCTATCATGACGCCGCTGGTTCCGCGCCGCCGCGGGGGACGGCGGGAAGGCGCCATGCCCCCCTTTTCGGCTCCGCCCGTCAAGGCATGCATTGCCGAGCCGGGCTCGTTGTCCGGAGACAAAGTCTCTCGCGGTGAAAGCCGGATCGACAACACCCGGGTCCATGAACCTGACCGGAGACCAGCGCCCGCCCGGTCGGCGGCCCCCCGGGGAATGCCGGCCGCGACGCCTGACCGCAAAAGGAATGGGGCCACGATGCCGCGGGACCGGAGGAGCCGCGGCCTCGGGCATCGGCAATGATGGGCCGCCAAGGGCGTTGCCGTGCCGCAAGGTAGCTGCGCGGACGTCGCGGCCGCCGACATGAGCGACGTGACCGTTGACACTTCCCTACGGCGGCTCTCCCCCCGTATATTGTGCCGGGACGGCTTGTCATCCACAAGTGTATGGGGAGATTATGGCGCCAGCCGCAGCCAAATGGCGGGCGTCCCCCGTGCCCGCGCGGGACATCCCTCCCTCAACACCAAGAGGGCCTCGGAGTCGCTCCAGCGCACGCGCGGGCGCCGATGCGGTCCGGGGCCCATCCGGCGGCCGCCGTCCTGGGTGGCCGCCATCAGGATCCACGCCGACTTATTGCGAGGGGCCGTCGCCGGCCGAGGTTCCCGGCTGTCCCGAATCCATCATCTGACCCAGGAGGTCGCGCACCATTTGCTGCCGAGTCGCTGTATCCATCCCCTCGGTCATCAGCGGCAGGCAGGTCTCCATCATCGCCCGCATGAAAGACACCCGTTCATCCACGGGCATGTCCCGCAGCATTTGGCCCATCATGCCCTGCATCATTCCCCGCATCTCCTCCGGGGGCATCTTGTCCGCCATCTTGCCCATCATCCGGCTCTTCATCCGGTCCATCATCTCGCTCATGCCGAGCCTCCTTCGGTTCCTTCGAGTCCGTCCGTTGCGAAAGGCCCGCCGGTTTCACCGGCTCCGGCCCCTGCCCCGGTCCCCTATCGTCCCGCTCTTGCCAACGCGATGTCGGCGATGCGCTCCACGGTCGTCCAGACCGCCGCATCAACCAGTCAATAGAAAACTTGCGCGCCCCGACGGTCGGCCGTGGCCAGCCCTCGGTCGCGCAGGATTTTCAGATGATGGGAGGCCAGCGGCTGCGAGATGCTGAGCTCCCGGCTCAAGTCCGTCACCGACCGGCACTCCGCGGTCAAGCTGTGCAGAAGACGAAGACGCAACGGGTGAGCCAATCCTGACAGCGTCTCCGCCGCTCGCACGTAGTCCTTCGTATTCATAAACTCATGTTAATGTCTTTATCTATGTCTGTCAAGCGGAGCGGACCGCTCTCCATCCAGTCGATCAGCGACACGCCAACCGCCCGCATCGACCAAACGGCCGCCGGGACGGCCGATAGCCTCAAAGTGCCCACGAACGTTTATGCACGGGCCAGGGCCGGTCCCGGACAGGCCCCGCAAACGCCGAGGCCAACCCCGGCTGGCACGAGAGGCGCCGCGCGGCTCCACGTGCCGGGCGCCGGAGTCCGCGTCCCAGGTGTCGCCGCTCGGACAGGTTCGTCCCCCGCCCGCCGGAAAGCCTCGGGGTCCGCGCGCATATAGCCGCAGAGGGGGTGAGTCTCTGGTCATCATCAGCGAATGGTGCCCGCACGAGTCATTCACCCATCTCGCCGGCCAGCGCCTCCTCTATGACCCGGAGCTTTGGCGCCGACCTGACGATTTGGAGCGCGCCATGGCCGGTGCGACCGCACTGGTGGTTCGAAACGCCACGGCCGTCACGCATCGTCTGATTGACGCGGCTCCGGCTCTGCGAGTCGTGGGTCGTCTAGGCAGCGGGCTTGACAACATCGACACCACCGCGTTGACCGAGCGCGGCATTCGGCTCTTGTGGACGCCGGGTGCGAATGCCGCGGCGGTGGCCGAGTATACGATGCTGGCTCTGCTGCTGGCCTGCCGGCCGGTGGATCGGTGGGCTGCGGAGACACGGCGCGGAGGCTGGCTCAGAACGCCCGGGCGGCAGCTCGCCGGCCAACGGCTGGCCGTGTTGGGATATGGACATGTGGGCAGGGAGGTGGTCCGCCGGGCTGTCAGCCTCGATGTGCGCGTGCGCGTGTATGACCGCCGGGTGCCAGCCGCCCGCATCGGGCCGGTCGACTTTGTCGACTCGGCGGCAGAGGCGGCGACGGGCGCTCACTTCCTGAGCATTCACCTGCCGCTCAACGACACGACGCGCTGTCTCGTGGACGCGCGTCTGCTGGCCACGCTGGCGCCGGCGGCCCACGTCATCAACACCAGCCGCGGCGGCATTCTGGACGAGGCCGCCTTGCTGGACGCGTTGGACCGGGGCCAGCTGGGCGGCGCCTTTTTGGACGTCCGCCAACAGGAGCCCCCGGCCGTCGACGATCGCCTACTGCGGCACCCCCACGTCCGCCACACGCCCCACGTGGCCGGTCTGACCCACGACACCGCCCGCCAAATCGCCGACACGGTGCTCCAGGGCGTGGCGACGCTGCTGAACGCGTCCAATCCGGCCTAAGGCAGTTTTTTTGTCGCCGGGCTTGCGGTAGGATATGGAGAGAAGCTTTCCGCCTGCCGATAAGTTCTGGCAGGGGCGAATCGGCGCGGAGGCGAGCGCATTGAGGAGGCATGTCCGTCCATGAGACCACCTCGAAAAGCCGGCTGGACACGGCGAGACTTCTTCAACTGGGTGCTGAACGCGACTATGGGAGTCATCGCCCTGGTCGTGGCGATTCCGGTGGTCGGCGCCTTGGTGACCCCCGGCTGGGAGAAACAAACCACCACGTGGGTCAAGCTGGGGCAGGCGACGGCGCTTCAGCGTCAGTCTCTTTCCGCGGGCAACGGCCATGTGGGCACCGTCACCCAGGCCTATTACACTTACACCGCCTACGACAAGTGGGCGAAGACCACCACCTCCGACTACGCCTATCTGCGCTACATCGGAGGCTCGTGTGCGTTTTTCATTCTCTCTCCGATTTGCACCCACTTGGGCTGTCACGTGGACTGGATTCAGTCCGCCAACCAGTTTCACTGCCCGTGCCACGGCAGCGTGTACACCATTGACGGACTGAACGTGTCCGGTCCCGCGCCGTTGCCCCTGGGCATCTTTCGATGGAAGCAGGACAAGGCCAACAACATTTGGATCGGTGTGGAGTCGACATTCACCCACGGATACGAGCGGGCACGGGGCGGTCCGGCCGAGCCCTGCCTGAAACAGGCCTAGACGCCCCGGCATCAGAGTGCCCCGCCGCTCGCCCCGGGCGCCGTTCGTTGCTTTCGGTTTCGTTGCCAAGACCGCCCGGTCCCCGCCGACGGGACCGGGCGCCCGCATATTGACGCTCCCCGCCGCCTGATGTCCCCATTGTCCCCCGCCTCCACCCGGCCGCTCGCATCTTGCGTTCCCATGGCGTATACTCGATAGAGGTTTGGATACCCACCCCAGGGGGAGGGGATTATCGTGATTGGCACGTACAAGGAAGAAGCCACGCGTCGCTTAGCCATCGCCGCCGGCCATCTCGAGTCGGTGCGTCGAATGGTGGCGGACGAGCGGTACTGTGTGGACATCATGAAGCAGCTGGCGGCCGTGCAGGCGAGCCTGGAACAGGTGCAGCAGGTGTTGCTGCGAAACCACCTGGCCACCTGCGTCACCGACGCCATCCGGGCCGGCAGCGGCGAGCCGCTGATTGATGAACTCATCACGGCCCTCAAGTATTCCAAGGGTCTCGGGGCCGGACCAGAAAGCGTCGGCGGTCCCGGCGCGGAGCCGCACTGCTCGCCCAGCCCGGCGGTGCCGTCATGAGTCAGACGCTGCCCGCCGCCAAACCCGGCGAAGCCCGCCTGGCGATTGCCGGGATGACCTGTGCGTCCTGCGTCGCCCGGGTGGAGCAGGCGCTGGCCAAAGTGCCCGGTGTCGAGGAAGCGCGCGTGAATCTGGCCACCGAAGAGGCTCAGGTCATCTTCACCGTACCCGTGGACCAGGATGTTCTGGCGGCGGCGGTCGCGCGGGCCGGCTATGACGCCCGCGTGCTGAGCCTCTCGCCGCCCAAGGCGGGCGAGGTCGCCCGACCGGTGCAACTGGCCATCGGCGGCATGACCTGCGCCTCCTGCGTCGCCCGCGTCGAGCAGGCGTTGGCCCGTGTGCCGGGCGTTGACGCGGTGGCGGTCAATCTGGCCACCGAACGCGCCGAAGTCACCGTCCAGCCGGACACCGACACGGCGCAGCTGATCTCCGCCGTGGAGCGGGCCGGATATGAGGCGGCCGTCTTCGACGACGATGTCCAGGTGTTGGACCTGGCGGTGGACGGCATGACGTGCGCCTCGTGCGTGGCGCGGGTGGAAGGAGCCCTGGGCCGGGTGCCCGGCGTCGAGGAAGCGCACGTCAATCTGGCCGCCGAACGGGCCACGGTCCGGTATCGACCCGGGTCCGTCAAGCCGAGCGACCTTTTGGGCGCCGTGGAGCGGAGCGGCTACAGTGCCAAAGTGGTCTGGGACGACGTCTCGCAGGAGGCCGACCGAGTGGCCGAGCAACACGCCGGCGAATTGAAGGCGCGCCGTTTGAGCTTGGCCGTGGGCGCCGCCGGCACCCTGGCGGTCCTCCTGTTGATGTGGATCCCCGGTTTGAGCCGTTGGCCCACCCTGGGCACCCACGGGATTGTCGAAGGTCTGTTCGCATTGCCGGTCTACCTCTATACGGGAGCGGTGTTTCACCGCGCCGCCTGGCGGCAGGCCCGACACGGAGCCGTCAACATGGACACGCTGGTCTCGCTCGGCGCCACGGTGGCGTTTTGGTACAGTGCGGCCGCCGCCGTCTGGGCTCCGCGCGACCCACTGTACTTTGACACCGCGGCGCTGATCCTGACCTTGATCTCGGTGGGCAAGTACTTGGAGACGGTGGCGCGACTGAAGGCGTCGGATGCCGTCCGAGCCCTGTCCCGCCTGCAGGTGCGGCAGGTGCACCTGGTCCGCAACGGACGCGAACGGGACGTGCCGGTGGAGGAAGTGGTGCCGGGTGACCTGGTGCGCGTCCGTCCCGGTGAGCGGATTCCGGTGGACGGTGTGCTGCGCGAGGGATCCACGGATGTCGACGAGTCGATGTTGACCGGAGAGGCGCTGCCCGTCACCCGCCATGTCGGCGACCGTCTGGCGGCGGGCACCGTGAACGGCCCGTACCTCATCACCTTGGAGGCGATGCGGGTTGGTCGCGACACCATGCTGGCCGCCATCATCCGTCTCGTGGACCAGGCCCAAATGGAGAAGGCGCCCATCCAACGCCTGGCCGACAGGGTGGCCGGCGTGTTTGTCCCCACCATCATCGGCCTGGCGTTGGTCACCTTCCTGGCGTGGGGGGCGTTGGGTCACGGATGGCTGGCTGCCATGCTGGCCGCCGTGGCGGTGCTGGTGGTGGCCTGTCCCTGCGCCCTCGGTCTCGCCACCCCCACGGCCATCATGGTGGGCACCGGGGTCGGCGCGCGCCGTGGCATCCTGCTGCGGGGGGCCGAGGCGTTGGAACGCATCGGCGGCCTGCGCGCCATCGTGTTTGACAAGACCGGCACGCTCACCGTGGGCCGTCCGTCTCTCGTGGGCATGGAGAGTTGGGGCCCGAGCGAAACGGAACTGCTGCGTCTGGCCGCGTCAGTCGAGCAGGGCAGCGAGCATCCTCTCGGCCAAAGCCTCGTGCGCGCAGCGGGAGAGCGCCACCTCACGCTCGCCGCGCTCCCGTCGGACTTCTCGGTGGAAGTAGGCGGCGGGGTGGGGGGAACCATCGACGGCGTTTCGATCCTGGTCGGAACCCCCGGCTACCTTGACCGCCATGGCGTCACCGTCCTAAACGATGCGGACCGGGCACCCGCCGGCGCCACCACGGTCTACGTCGCCGCGGACGGTGTGCCGATCGGACGCCTCTATCTGGTCGATCCCGTGAAGCCCGAGGCTCGCACCGCCCTGGACATCCTCCGGCAGCGGGGCCTTCACCTGAGCCTCCTGACGGGCGACCGCCGGGAGGTAGCGGAGGCCCTGGCGGCGCAGTTGGGTCTGGACGACGTGGTGGCGGAGGTCAGCCCGGCGGAAAAACAGAACGCCGTGCAAGCGCTGCGGGCGCATTGGGGCTCCCTCGGCATGGTGGGCGACGGCATCAACGACGCGCCGGCCTTGGCCGCCGCGGACATCGGCATCGCGCTGGGCACCGGGACGGACGTGGCCATGGCCGCCGCCGACGTCACCCTGACGGGCGGCGACCTCCGCTTGGTTCCGCGGGCGCTGGCGCTCTCTCATGCGACCATGGCCATCATTCGGCAGAACCTGGTTTGGGCAGCCGCCTACAATGTGGTCCTGGTGCCGCTGGCCGCCTTCGGGATCCTGAACCCCATCTGGGCGGCCGCCGCCATGGCTCTCTCATCCGTCACCGTGGTCAGCAACTCGCTGCGCCTGAGCCGGGTCCGACTGCCGGTGTGAGGCGGGACCACACCCGTCAAGCGTCACCGTCGGGAGCATGCGGGTGCCGGTCGTCGCCCGCATGCTCCAAGGCCTCGGCGTAGAGGGCCAAGCGCGCCGCCACCCGTCCCATCACCGAGTCGGGCGGCCCGTCGGGGGTGCCCGCGTCCACGCCGGTCAAGAGGGCGATGCCCTGATCAATGTGGTCGATGGCCCACACGTGGAACTGACCCGCCGCCAGCGCCTCCACGACGGCCTCTTCCAGCATGAGGTGACGCACATTGCGGCGGGGGATGATGACGCCCTGAGATCCGGTCAAACCCTGCTGGCGGCATACGCGGAAAAACCCTTCGACCTTCTGGTTGACGCCGCCGATGGGCTGCACCTCGCCCTTCTGATTGACCGACCCCGTGACGGCGATGCCTTGATCGATGGGAAGACCGGAGAGCTCGGACAGCAGCGCGTACAGCTCCGCGCTGGACGCGCTGTCGCCGTCGATGTCGCCGTACAACTGCTCGAAGGTCAGGCTCGCGCTGAGGGACAACGGATGGCGGCTCGCGAAACGACTGGCGAAGAAAGCCGCCAGCGTCAGCACGCCCTTGGTGTGCGTCGTGCCCGACTGTCGGGTCTGGCGCTCGATGGCGACAATGCCCTGGCGCCCCACATAGCTGACCGCCGTAATCCGGGACGGTCGGCCGAACGACTGGTCGCCCGCGCTGAGAACGGCCAGACCGTTGATCTGCCCGACGGCGGCTCCGCGCGTGTCCATCAGCAGGGTCCCCTCCTGCATCAGGCGATTGACGACGTCCTCCGGTCCGGCGGCTCGCTCCCGCCGTTCCGCCAGCGCCTGCGCCACATGCGCGCCGGAAATGGCGTCGGCGCCGCCCGTCTTGGCCCACGTGTTCGCCTCCGCCAGCACCGCCACGATTTCGCCCATCCGAGTGGAGAAGCGCGCTTGATCCTCGGCCAGGCGCGATCCATACCCGGCCAGCGCCTCCACCGCGCCGTCGGCCAGCGGCAGCCAGTCCTTTCCCGCCACGACGGCTTCCATCATCTGTCGAAACCCGGCCAGGTTCTCGGGGCTGGCCGGCATGTCGGCGGCGAAATCCGCCTTGACCTTGAACAGGCGGCGAAATTCCTCGTCATTGGCGTAGAGCAGGTAGTACAGATCCTCGGTGCCAATGAGCAGGACCGTGACCTGCAGCGGAATGGGCTCGGGCTGAAAGATGGCCGGCGGTCCCCAGAAGGACTGGTAGATGTTTTCAATGCGAGACCACCCCTGCTTGAGTCCACGTTTCAGGCCGGGATACGACCCGACCTCGCGCAACAGGTCCGCCACCGGAATGATGAGATAGCCGCCGTTGGCCCGGTGCAGGCTGCCCGGCCGGATGCCCTCAATGCCCGCCACCAGGCGGCCCTGCACCTGCTGATAGTCGATGCGGCCCAACAGATTGTCGTAGGTGGGATTGGTCTCCACGATGACCGGCGCACCGGCGCCGGCCACGTGCTCCACCAGCACATGCACCCGGTACCGCTGCCACCACGCGGCGGCGTTCAGGGCGCCCTCCGCCGCATCGTCGGTCGCGAGCTGCTCCACGTGCGCCACGAGATCATCGGCAACGGCGGACAAATATTGAAAGGCGGCCTCTCCCTCGGCGTACTTCTCCTTGAGGGTGTCGAGCAGAGGTGTCACGGTTTCGCGCGCCAGCTGGCGGGCGTCGTCACTGATGGCTTGGCGTTCATCGCGGGCCAAGGCCCGCATGTGCCGCGTCACCTGGCTCAACGGCTCCTCCAACTCGCGCTGCCGGGCCGCAAACGTGTTCTGAATGGCTTCGGGCAGTTCACTGAACTGCTGGGGCTGATAGGGCTGGCCCGAGGGGTCGAGGGGAATGGCCATGACGGACCCGGTCGGAGTGGGCTCGACGGCAAAGCCCTGCTCCCGAGCCGTGCGCACCAAATCCGCCCAGAGCGCTTGCTGTTGATCCTGAAACTGCCGCACCAGGAGCTGGCGATGGTGGACGTAGGCGTCGCTGTCCAGCGCTTCGCGAATGAGACTCCGCGCGGTGTCCACCAACTTGTGGGCGTCGTCGCGAAACAGTCGGCCGCTCCCGGCCGGCAGATGCAGAACCCGCGGCTGTTCGGGGCGATCGAAATTGGCGACGTAGCACCAATCGTCCGGCGTGGGCTGATCCTTGGCCCACTGCTGACAGCGATCGGTCGCGTACGTGGTCTTACCGGTGCCGATGGGGCCGACCAAGAACATGTGGGCATTCATGCTGAGCCCCAATTCCATCGCGCGCACGGCCCGATCCTGACCGAGGATGGCGGGGGGCCCGTCGCTCGGGGTCCCGAAGTCGCCACTCCCATATGTGCGCCGCGCGCGCTCCGGCGGTACGGCGGTCTCCTGCCGCAATTGTTCGACGTGGTTCTCCGGCTCCATGCGGTCGCCTCCCTTGATTCACGACGGCCGAACGCCCCCGTGACTCCTTTGACCCAGCCCCTTCGCGATCCAACCGGCCGGCACCTCTGCGCCAACGGACCGTTCCGACACGGCCAAACGGTCCTGACGCAAAAGCCGTCGCCCGGCGGAAGCATGCCGGGTCGCCTTGGCCCCTCACGCCTCGGCGCAAGCCGATCGACAAAGGCCGCGCGTTCCGCGAGACCGCCGGCGTCGCCGATGCACCGGCCCCCGTGTCGGCCAACGAGAAAGCCGCCGGATTCGACGCACCGCCGGCACCACGCTCCCGCGCCCCTCGTACCCCGTCCGGTAAGCGCTGCGTACAGTGGGGCCAGCACGCGCACCACGAAGACGATCTCGCGGCCGGGCGCGCACGGGCCACCCACGCAGCGGTGGACACAGTGGCCGTCATCCGGCAGGCGATCGCTCGTCGCCCGTCCGTAGACCCCTGGTTCGGCTCGACGCGACCGCCAGCGCGACGGACGTCCAAAACGGCGTCCCCAATGTGGGAATGCCGCTGCCAAATGGGATCGGGCGCCCTCGGCTAGCCCGCGTCGCCGCCGCGACGGCGCCCACGGTGCTGCGAGAGCGCCTGATCTACCAGCGAGCGGATGCGATCGCGGCTCGGCGGCGGCAGATTGACGAACTGCACGCCAGTCTCCCATGCCTCTCGCCCGCGGATCCGCTGCGGCTGCGGCGCCACCCGGACCACCCGGCCGACCAGCGGAATCTCCACCTGGTCAATCCGCACCTGCATCCGCAGTTCAAGCCCGAGCCACGTGCGGAACGCGCTGGGAAACCTGAGCCCGTCCCACGACAGGTCCATGGTCGTCGTGGTGAACACTTCCGAGCCCGGTTTGGCCAGTCGGTACTCAATCGGGATGAGCACTTTGGCGCGGGGCGACCCCCGCCGCTCCATCGCGCGCGCTTCGCCCACCGCCCGCAAGACGAGGATGGGAATCGGCTCCAGCACTTCTTCCACGGACACCTTGAGAGCCCAAAAGGTGCTGTCCTGCTCCCAACACAAATCCACCTCGTCGCCGGGAAAGGGCGTGAGCTCCCGCTCGCCTTCCCTCAACGCCCCCACATAAACCGCCTGATGGACCCGGCGCAGGATGCGCGTCGGCGCCAAGTGGCCCCGGAGATTGAGCCACACGGTCTGATGCACTGCCGGTGCCGCGATCACCCTACACTCCCCTCCGCGCCCGGCCGCCTGCGGGACGCGCCGCCGCCCGACAGGCCTGTCCCGGTCTGGCCGCGACCGCCCGAAGCCTCCAGAGTCCGGCGTTCAAATCCAACGGAGTCCCCTGCCGCCGACGCCAGGAGCCGGCGAAACGAGACGGACGTCTGCCGCCCGTGAGCCCACACGAGCAAGCTCTGGCGTCTCTACGCCAGAGCGTGGGCCGCACACCCGCGTCGGCTCTCTCCTCCTGCCGCCGAAGGCGGGTCGTCCTGTTGTGCCGATACATCTCCCGTCCTTTTTCCGGAAACATCGAAGCCGGCTGGTCGAACCGGTGCCGGCGCCAAGCGCCTGGGACCATCAGCGCCCAGCCTGTCCGAGCCCCCACGACGGCGGTTGGCCCGAGCCGCCGGCACCGCTCGCCACTCCCACACGACCAGACCACCTGACGACGATCCCCGCCGGCTACGTGGCGAGACGCCTACCGCACCGCCGTTCCGCGCCTACATCCAGATGCCGCGGCGTGCATAGGCGCAAGCCTTCTCCCTCTTCGCCCGTGAGGGCGAGCAGAAAAGGTCGACCTCTTCCTGGGACACGTAACGCCGGCGCACCATCTCCGCCTGCAGTTCGCGCGGGCCCAATTCGATGCCGTTCAAATTGCTGACGCCCACATAATTGCCCGGAGACAAGATGATCTGCGGCACCCACGTTCCCTGCGAGGCCACATAGACCGCCCGCACGTCAAACATGCGGCGGTTGCCGACGATTTCCCATACGCCCGACGCATGATGCGGACCCATGACGACATGCAGCATACTCTGCTTGTTGCGTTCGCGATTCAACTTCTCGACATGCTTGCAGAAAATGGGCCCGTCGGAGCCGGGATCTATCTGATAGAGCACATGCTGCAAAATATACGAAATGAGATCCTCGCGACTCGGACGGCGCTCACCATTCGGGAAGTAGAGATCGCGTTCCGGCTTCCGACCACGGCGTCCCGCGCGCGGTCCGACAAAAATCGGACTGGGCAGTTCGACCGCGCAATCGGTGAAGAACGCCAGCGATTTACTGACCAGGGAACCCACCCCCCAAGTGGCTCGTACCACTCACCCCAAGATTTTCTTGCGCCGGGAAAGGTTTTCCTTCTTTTTTCGGCACCGTTTTACATATCAAGTGGACAAAATTCACGGAACCTGGTCGCAAAAGGGGATCTTGGGGAAAAAACAAGCGAGGAAAGAGGCGATGGCAGCCAACGGTGCGCGAGATGGCGATGAGCCGCGGTCAACCTCGGAGGCCGTGTGGGCACGCTGGGCTCTCGGGATGGGGGGTACGCGGTCGAGAGTGTGGAACGACGGGCGCCGGAAGCATTGTCCGCCGAGGGAAGACGACATCGGACAAGAGGCGACGATACGCGTTTGAGCTCGAGCCTACCGGCGTCGCATCCGGTCGGCGTCCCGCGCTTTGGGTGGAGCTCCCACGGCGGTCACCAGCGGTCGATGTGTAGCTGCCCTCGGGGCCTGGCGCTTCCATGACATCTGAGAAATCCGACACTGTGGGCAATCCCATTGTCCGGATTCACACCCACCTCCGGCTGCACGACCACGCTTCGATGGACGGCGGTCGCCCGATACGGCCGGACGGCTCGAGAGACTGTGGTCCGCATCCCCCGGCCATCGCGTCCGGCAGTCGTGCCTATAATCCTCGTCATTCCGACCCGACGGACATTTACAACTTGTCTAATTACTGGTATACTACATTTATTAAGATATCCGCGGAAAGAGGGATGGTCGGTGTGGTCCAGCAACAGGATGTTCTGGGAAGACTCCTTGACACCAGCGCCGTGTTTGCGCCGGTGGCAGAGCGCTCCACGGTTTCGCCTCACGACGTGCTC
This sequence comes from Clostridiales bacterium, assembly GCA_027318915.1. The sequence goes on along the minus strand of DAHVOH010000019.1, from coordinate 28,238 downwards.
CGCTACCTCGAATGGACCATCAGCTTCTCGGCCATGATTGATGCGTACCTTTCCGCCGGCGAGTTCACACCCACCGAGCTTCACGCGCTGCGCTATCTGGCCGTCTGCGGTCCTATCACGCTCGGGTCGTTGTCACGCGCGATCGGCGTCAATCCGTCCGTGACCACCGGCATGGCGGACCGTCTGGAGCAGCGTCGTATTGTCGAGCGGGTCCGTCTCAACACGGACCGGCGGAATATTGTGATGGCCCTCACCGAGGAGGGCCATGCGCTGTTGCAGACGGTCATCGCGGCACGGGCGGAGGGCCTCGAAGGCTTGCTGGCCAGGGGCGGAGACACGAGTCTCGGCGCGCTTTACACCCTCATCCAAGACGATTTGATCCGAATGAGTCGTCACCCCGCCACCGAGCGCATGAGCCCCGACCTCTCCGCCGGCTGAGCGGAGACCTCTCGTCACGCGCCGAGGACGTCCCTCACGAACGCCTCCACCACCCCTTCTCGTCAAAGCCGCCATCTTTCGTCGCCGTGCCCCGCCACGCCCTGAACGGCCGCCAAAATCCCCGTTGCCCGGCGACCATCGCTCCGGCGGGGGGCTTGATCCCGGCGCGCCGCCGCGGACGCTGACCCACTCCGGTGGACATTCCGCTGAAGTGACGGCTCAGGACGCGCGGCGGGAGCTCAGCAGACCGCGACACGGGACCCGTGGCGAGCGTGGGTCGGTCGATTCGCTCCCGAGCGCCCTTCCGCCCGCTCCGGGGCGCCGACGACTCCGGTTGGGGCGGCGGTGCGTAAGCAACGACGGTCGGTATCACCGTGCGGCCAGGACATGGCCGGGGTCATGCCCAGCGAAGGATAGCCGATGCCGTGGCAAACCCCGGTCAGGCGCTCCGGTTTTCCCCCCGCAGCCGTTTTCCCGTCGCGGGCGTGGCCCTCCGGTATCGCGGCCTCATCGCCACCTCGGGCGAGCACCGTTGTGGGGCCCCTGCCGCCCCGCGCCGGCGGGGCGGCAGCCCGCTCTGCGGGATCAATGCATCGCAGCGGCAGTGGCACGGCACCTTTCCAGCGAATCAGGAGGTCAATCATGGCGGCTCAATCACCTGACCCGGTCGAAATGGACCGCGATGGCACAGCCGCGCCGCCCAGCGGTTGGCGCGCGGCCGGCATGACGCTCGTCTTTCTCCTCAGTGTGCTGGTAGTGGCGGCGACGGTGTTGATGACGATCATGGCTTTCTATGTCGACGGCTTTGCCGAGGTGCCGCTGTGGGTCGGACTGGGTCCCATCGCCCTCGGGTGCGGAACTTATGCGGCCATCTGGCTGGCACGGGCCTAAGCGCCGACGTCCAGGCCGCCTCCTGCCGTCGGGGTCGTGGGCGTTCGACACGCCCCCACGGTGGTGGAGCGCGCCCGCAACGTCATGGGAACTCCGGTGCGCTCCACGGGGGCAAGCGAGCGCCGCCCTTGCCGTCCGTTTTCGGATCCGATGGCCGGATCCTGGTACAATTCCCCTATGAGGACACGCACAATGCATCATCATCCCGAGGAAGACCCGGCCTGGAGCCGCCTTCAGCGCGAGGCCAAAGCTCGGGATCGGTCCGATCGATGGTCGGAGATACGGGCCCAGTTCCTCAAGCCGGATCGGCCCTGGTATTTCGACGGCAACTCCCTGGGTCCGCTGTCGCGACCCGCCCGCCGCGCCGTGAGGGAAACCTTGGACCAGTGGCGTCACTTGGCGGTTTCGGGATGGAGCGAGGGTGAGGTGTCTTGGTTTGACCGCGCCGCGTGGCTCTCGGACCGGTTGGGACCATGGTTCGGCGCCCGATCCGGCGAAATCTCGCTCGGGGGGACAACCACCCAGCAGCTCCACCAGCTCCTGGCCACGTACTACCACCCGAGCCCGGAGCGATCCCAGATCCTGGTGGATGCCGGCGCCTTCCCGACCGATCACTATGCGGCCGAGAGTCATATCCGCTGGCATGGACTGGATCCGACGGCCGCGCTCCGCACGGTGGCGCCGGATGACGGGCCATGGCTCACGACCGAGGCGATCGTCGAGGCACTGACGCCGGAGGTGGCGATAGCCATCCTGCCGTCGGTGGTGTATACCACCGGCCAGCGTCTGGCCATCGCGCCCATCACCCGCGCGGCTCATGAGCAGGGTGTGTTCGTCATCTGGGATCTGTCCCATTCCGCCGGAGTGCTCGCCCACCATCTGCATGACGACGCGGTGGACGCCGCGGTCTTCTGCACCTACAAGTACTTGAACGGGGGTCCCGGGTCCCCCGCCGCGGTTTTTGTGCACCAAAGCCACTGGCCACCGACGCCTGGTCTCTGGGGCTGGTGGGGGTCCGATCCCGTCCGTCAATTCCAGATGGCGCCCTCCTTCACGCCCGCGCCCGACGCCCGCGCCCTCCAGCTGGGCACCGTCAGCCCCCTGGCCCTGGCCCCCCTGTCCGGCAGCCTCGATCTGCTGGAGCAGGTGGGCATCACGGCCGTCGAGCAGCGGGCCCAGGATCTGACCGACTTCTTGATCGAGGCGGCCGAATCCCATCTCGTCCCCCGCGGGATAACGATCCAGACGCCCCGCAGCGCCGAGCACCGCGGCGGGCACGTAGCCCTCGCCCATCCCTCCGCCCTCGACCTGTCGCGGGCGCTCCGACAAGCGGGCGTCACACCCGACTTTCGGCCGCCCAACCTCATTCGGCTCTGTCCGGCACCGCTGTTCACGCGCTTTCAGGACGTGGCCACAGCCGTCCACATCCTGGCCGATATTCTGGACGAGGGCCGGTATGCCGCCGCCGCCGATAATTCGCCGGTGTGGTAAGCGTGGCGCCGGTCACCCCATGCCTGGAGCCGCCCGCACCGCGGGACGCCTCGGCTCGCGAGTCACCAGCAGGACCGCCACAAAAGCCCAGGTGAGCCCCACCACCAGCATCGGGGCGCCGGCGCGCCAGCGATAGAGCAGGGAGCCCGGATAGGGTGCGGCGGCGCCCGCCAGTTCGGTGAGCGCATTGAACCACCCGTACGCGGACCCCACCCGCCCGGGAGACGCTCCCCGCCCGACCGCCACGCCCACCAGCCCCATCGTGGCCGCGCCGGCCCCCCGCGCCAGCGCAGCCAGCGCTTGGACATCGTCGGTGCGCGGCCAGAGGAGCACGGCCGCCATGCCGGCGGCGCCTAAAAACAATCCCTGGGCCACGGTGGCGGCCAATCCGCGCCGCTCTGCGCGGCGTCCCCACACCGGATGCATCAGCGTGGCCATCAAGGTGCCCAACGATCCCAGGAGCCCAATCTGCCGCACCGTCAGCCCGCCCACCTGCCGCCAGAACGGAACCAGGTAGGGAAGCGCCAAGCCCCCGCTGGCCGCGAGCACCATGGCCAGTAGAAGCCAGGGCCCAAGACCCCGCAGGGTGGAGGACACGGCCTCCCTCGAGCCGGATCCCGACGCCCGGCCCGACGACGGCGCGTCCCGACCGCGGATGGGCAGCAACAGCAGCGTGGACAGTGCGTAGCATCCGCCGGCCAAGAGGAATATCGGTCCAAACCCCACCGTCCCCAGGAGCACGCCGCCCAGCGCCGGACCGAGCACGGCGCCGAGGGTGAATGCCGACATCACGACGTTGTAGGCGACCGCCAGGCGCGGACCCGCCTCCTGGCGAATGTACGACTGCAGAGCCGGCGTGGAGAAGGCCGACCCGAAGTAGAGGAGAACCCCCGGCAAGAGCCAGCTCCAAGTGGGCGCCCATCGAAACAGAAAAGGGGCCGGCACCGCGGCCAGCCACCCCCACAGGAGCAGCCGCTTGGCGGGGACCCGATCCGCCCAGCGGCCCCCCGGCAGGGCGACGGCGGCCGTCGTCAGGCCCGCCACCGCTTGCAGAAGCCCAATGGCGCCCGGCCCACCGCCCAGGTGCTCGACATACAACGGCCAAAGCACGCCGTACAGACCGAATCCCAAACCCCAGACGGCCATCGCCGCCGTGAGCAGCGCCAGATTGCGCGTCAACCCGGCGGCCCTCAGCACCCTATCCCCTCAGCAGCAGCGCCCCGCCCACCATCCCCCCGACCACGACCCACACGGCCGGCACCCGGAGCACCCGAAGCGCCACGAATCCCGCCGCGAAGAAGGCGGCGTACGCCCAAAAGAGGCGTGTGCGCGGCAGGGCGCCGGGCAGAAAGTCGAGGACCAGGCCCACCAGCAGCACCAGCACAATGGGGCGCACGCCGCGGATCAAGCCAATCACGTAAGGATTGGTCCGCCAGACCAGGAGCAGCTGATAGAGTCCCAGCATCAGCGCCAGCGACGGCAGCACCACGCCCAGAACGGCGGCGGCAGCCCCCCAACCGCCCGCGACCCGCCAACCGATGCTGGCCGCCATCTTGGTGGCGATGGGTCCCGGCAGGGCATTGCCGATGGCCAGCATTTCCCCAAACTGACTCACGTCCAGCCAGTGGTACCCATCCACCGCCACGGCCTGGATGAGGGAGAGCGATCCCGGTCCACCGCCGTAACCCAGGATGCCAACCCGGAAGAAGCCCCAAAACAACTGCCATGCCATGAACATACGCAGGAGGCGCCGCAACCTGACGCCGTACCCTCCCGTCCCCAAAAAATTCGGCCGGCGGAACATCCCGCCGACCGAATCCATTGGACAGACGGCCGGTGAATCCTGCCTGGCCGGGCCGTGGCCGAGGTTCCGGGAGAAATTCGGACGCTTTACCGCTCGGGACACTCCGCGACGACCGCCCGTATCGTCCCGCCCGGGCCGTGATGGAAAGCCCGCGGCGCCGTCGGAGGGCCGAGGGCGCCGCGCCGACTCCCGAACCGGCATGCGCCGACCACGCCCGAGCTGTCCGGTGAGACCCCCGCGCGCGGCCTCCGAAAGGGATGTCCACACGTTTCGCCCGTCCCATGCCGACTGGGCGAATAGTCGGGTAAGCGCGTCCGGGATACGTCTCCCCTACCGCCGATGCGCGGCGCGCGACGGCTCCTTCACCGAGTCATCGGCGCGGTCCGACTCCGAGGCCGATCCCCCGCCTTCGGCGCCGTCCGTCTGGCGCCCCTGCCCCCATTCCTCGCCGAACGCCGACTGGAGCATCTTGAGCGGCAGGCGACTCATGCCTTCTGCGGCCCACATCATTTCGTCCAGACCCTGCATCAGCGGCGAGCCGCGTGCGGGGTCCGCGCTCTGACCCAGCATTCTCCGGACCGTGCGAAACGGCATCGCCATCATGGTGTCAAGGTACCAGAGCTGCTGGCGCACCGCCTGATTGAGGGAGGCGGGCGCCCGCACGTCCGGTTTGGGATGGGGTCTCGGGGGCGAACGGCGCCCGCTCGATTGGTCGTCGCCGTGGTCCCGGGCTTGCGTTGGCTCCTGTTCCATGTGTTCCCTCCTGCCCGTAGTGTTCGGACCCGCCGCGCCGTTATGCGAGATCGCCGGATCATGCGGGCAGGATAGCTGCATAGCCTACTAACAACCCTGGGCCGCGGGCCGGTCCGGGCGATGAAGGATGAGTGGAGAAAGGACGGATGCCGTGCAACGCCAGCTGCTGACGGCCAAGATTCACCGAGCCACCGTCACCGCCGCGGCGCTCGACTACCAGGGCAGCCTCACGTTGGGCACTCCGCTGATTGAGGCGGCCGGGCTCATGGTCCATGAGTTTGTCCACATCACCAACATCAACAACGGGGTGCACTGGGTCACCTATGTCATGGAGGATGCACAGGACGCGGGCACGGTGTGCATGAACGGCACCGCCGCCCGCCACTTTCTGCCCGGGGACCCGGTCATCATCTTGGCGTACAGTCTTGTCGACGAGCGGGATTTGGCCGCGTATCACCCCCGCCTGGTTTTTGTCGATGACCAAAACCGCGTGCTGAGGGTGGAACGGCCTTAAGACGCCGCCGGCCGAGACGTTTCAGCGGTCCTCCCGGCGGAGCCGACGCAGCGCGGCCCAATCGGCATCCTCGGCGAGCTTTGAGAACTCGGGACCCACCGGTCCACGATACTTGGCGCCCTGTTCGCGGTATGCCGGCGCCATCCGCTCCAGCCGGTGAAACACCAGTTGGGCGATGCGCGTGCCGGGATACAGGTAGACGGGTGTATCGGCCAGGTTGGCCAGCTCCAGCGTCAACGAGCCGCGGTATCCCGGCTGCACCATCACCGCCGTCGCCACGATGAGGCCGAGACGCCCCCAGGACGACCGTCCAATCACGTAGGCCATAAGGTCTTGCGGCACCTGCAGAAACTCCAGCGTGGCGCCCAGCACCAGCTGATTGGGATGCAGGATCATGCGGCCTCCGACGGGAATCCGGACCCGCTCTTGAAAGTCGGCTGAATCGAGACCGGCTCTGTCCGGCAGCGGATCGATAGGTCCGCGGGCCGAGCGCTTCAGCAGGATGAACTGGGTGCCGAGGCGCACGTCGAGACTGGCGCCCGACACCTGTTGGGTCGCGAGCAGCGGAGTGACCACCAGGCGCTCTTCCGCCGGCGCCCGCATGCGCTCGCGCAACTCCGCCTCATCAACCACCATCGTGGAGCGCCTCCTCCCACCGCGCACTCAGCACCGCGCCTTCCACGCCCTTGGCCGCGAGCGCCTCCAGCCCGCCGCCCGGCGGCCGCTCCACCGTCGCCAGCGCCAACAGCACGGCACCCGGGTTCAGCAGTCTTTGGCCCGGCGGTCGGTGGGGCGGGAGTCCCAGAAGCAGCAGTTCACGCGCCACCTGGACATCATCGGCCACGGGATTGGACCCCGAGGGACCCGGCCCCGCCAATGCCGCCGGAGAAGCGGCCCAGTCCGGCTTGCCTGCCGCCGCATACCATCCCCGAAAGCCCGCCAGGGCTTCCTCAAAGCCCGGCTCGGCCCGCACGCCGGCGATGCCCACTGCCTGCGCCACCGCCACCAAGCCCACCGACAGGCGGCGGGCCACCCCGCATGCCGGCAAGGCGCCGATCTCCCAGGCGACCAGGGCCAGGCCCGCCAGCGCAAGCGGGTCGTCCTCCAAGGCTTCGGGATAAGAGAGAAGCGCGCCACCGCTGAGCCTCAGGCCCGAGAACACCACCCCGGGCACCACCAGCCAAGTGCCCGCCTCCGGCGGCAGCAGCCATTCGGCCATGACCGCGGCGACAGGAGCGAGGGGCCGCCGCGCCGCCTGGATCCACGGCGCATGCTCCGCATCGGCCGGCACTTGACGCAGAAGATCGCGGACGGGGCCGGCAAACCGGAGCCGCTCCCGCTCCGTCCAGAGCCGCCAGGCGTTTTCCTGCGTCTCGGCACCCTTGATCGACCGGTTCGTGGCAGACCCTCCTTCCAGACGACGGCCAATCCCTGCGGCGGCGCGCCCTGCCGGCGGCACCATGGTGGAAGCCGTTCACATCTCACGGTATCATGAGGCTGTCACCCCGCACAGGCCATCTCGGTTTCGGATCACACAAGGAGGAGCACCATGGCGCGCCGAGTTCTGAGCGACCAAGCCTTTGCCGGTTTTCCCCCGGCCGTTTTTGATTTGTTCCGAGTGCCGGACTTCACCGAGCGCATGGCGCTCCTCCGGTCCGAGGCCACGCCGCGGCTTTGGGCCCTGGGCGAAGCGTTGACCGGCGACCTGTCGCACATCGCGGGCGAACCCTTGTATCCCCACGTCGCGATGCACATGCGCCGCCGCGTCAACCCGCCCGACGACACCTGGGTCGCCTGGGGCCGCTCGCTCCGGGGCTACAAGGCGGTCATTCATTTTGAAGTGGGCGTCTCGGCGCAAGGGACCTTCGCGCGGCTGGTGATAAAGTCTGAAGGCCAGGCCGAAAAGCCCAGACTGCTGGACCGGGTCACCCCGGAGCAACTGCACGAGTGGGCCCGGCGTGGCCCCTTGTTCTGGTATCGGGACGATCACGGCGAAGGTCCCCTCCCCTTGGCCGGCGTCACCGCGGAGCTCTGGCCGGCGCTTCGTGCCCACGCTTTGAAAGCCGCCAACAGCATCGCGGTCGGCAGCGACATCCCGCGGGCCGAGGCCGTTCAGTTCGGCCCCGCCGTCCGCGACCGGCTGCTGGACCGGCTGGCCATGTTGGCGCCCCTGTATCATCTCACGCGATCCGAATAGACCCCTCCGAGACGGGATGGGACTGACCCGCCTCAGGCCGCCGGACTTCCCGGCCCGACTTGGTCGGCCCCGTTGCCAAGATCGGCGTGCCCTTCGGAGTCACGTCACGCTCGGCGGCTCAGCTTACCGGTGATACCCGCGCCGGGCCAGGCCGCCTCTCACCAACGCGCCCTGCCGGTGTCATCCCGGTCCCGTATCGGGCCATGCCCCGTCTGCGGTGAACCGTCCCAGGCAGAGGCGCGGGCCATCGGCCTCGCCTCGCCGTCACGGTGCACCGATCACGGAACGAATCGGCAAACAGGGACGCCGTCCCCCCGACTTGCACGGCCCACTACCGTCAGCCCCCTCGGGAGGCGCCGCTTGGTCGGCCGATGCCGTCCGGAGGGGAGCGGCCTGTCTCTCCGCGCCCACCAACCGGTGCTGCCGATCCGCAAAAATCAGTGAACAACCCTATCGTTATCTATTGTCCGTGTGACATGATTACGGTTGTAGAAGCAATTAGGGCAACATCCGTAGTTCATGGTGTGGGGAGATGCTATTCAACCAAGGAGGATATGATTTTGGCCGGCAAATCAGGACCCCGCGACGATACCGTCACCGTTCGCTCATTGGCGCGGAAAAGCGGGCTGATGTTCGTCTTCATCGTGATTGTGGCGGCGCTCCCGGCGTTCTTGGAAGGATTCGACGGCAACGTGTTCGGCTTCGGCGCTCCGTTCATCGTCCAACACATCCATGCCAGCGCCGCCCTGCTGGGGACGCTGGCGACCGGCTTGGCCATCGGCATCGCGTTGTTCAGCTACGTCGGCGGGTACTTGTTTGACCACTTCTCGGTCAAATACACCATCATTCTATCCGTGGCCATCTTCGCCGTGTTCACGGTGCTGACCGGGTTCTCCACCAGTCCGGCCATGCTGTTTGTCTCCCGCCTGCTGGTGGGCGTCGGCATCGGCATGTTTCAGCCGGCCATCATCGCGCTGCTGGGCGATATCTTCTTCGAAACGCGGGGTCGGGCCGTCGCGGCTTTCGCCGTGTTCTTCGGCGGCGGCAACTTCGTGGGGCCGCATGTGATTCAACCGTTCCTGCCCCACTTTCAGACGCCGTTCATCATCTCCGGCATCGTCTCGCTCCTGGTTCTGATCCTCTTCTATCTGGTGATTCCCAAGACCTACAAGAAGATTGAGCGCCGGGCCATCGGCTTTCGCGGCATCTTCGCCCGCAACGTGAACATCCTGTCCGTGTCCATCTTCTTTTTCGGCATCTGCCTGTTCGGGTTTCTGGGGTATGACTCCCTCTATCTCCTGAAGGGCTTGGGCCTGCCCAGCAGCCAGGCCGCCACCATCTTCTCCATGGCCGGCCTCGGCGGCCTCATCTGCGCCTTCCCCATCGGCTACCTGGCCGATCGCTTCGGACGCAAGCGCATCGTGAGCTTCGCCGCGCTCTTGATCATGATTGGCAGTGTGGGCATGTTCTTGGTCTCACGCAGCGTCACGCCACTCATCGTGCTGACCTTTGTCTTCGGGGCCGGCTGGGGGATCTACGTCGATCTGGTCTCCACCCTGGGACAGGATTCCGTGGATGACGCGGTGGCCGGCACCGTCACGGGTTGGCTCCTGCTGGTGTTCAACGTCGGCGCGATGCTGGGCGGACCCATCTTCGCCCGGCTGCTGCCCTCGGGGTTTGTCACGGCGGGCGTGGTCACGGTGGGCGGGTCCGCCATTCTCTCCTTCCTGCTGACGCTGTTCACCCGTCCCATCACCGAAAGCAACATCGTTCTGGAGGAGTTGGGACCCGCGCCGGCGTCCTCCTAGACGCCGCCATCGCCCCGCCGCCGGGCGGCGCCTGACCGTCGGTCGGACGCCGCCCGCTGAGCGGGCGGACGCCGCATCATTCTCGCCACGGGTCCAATCCGGGAGCCGGCGCCACCCACGCCATCCCCCCGACCACATGCCCGAGGTCGCTCACCCCGGCCAACCAGGCCTGGTCAAAGGCCTCGATCCACGCCTCCGCGGCCCGCACCATCTCGGCAATCTGTTCCAAAAGGGCCGCCGGCGCCGGGCCGTCGACTCCCTCCTGCAACTGGGCCAGATACGCCAGTTGCGCATCCAGACCCGGCGCGTATCCGCGACCCTCTCCGGTGAGATCCCGCATCAAGCCGTCACAACGCGCCCGCAGGGCTTGATAGCGCGGGCGCCAGGGAGGCTCGACGCCCGCCCGGTGGTGGGCCAGGAGTCCCTCCAGCCCCGCCTTCGCGTCCATCCACGCGTCCGCCCGCACGTAGAGCGCGGAGAGCCGGGCGCCAAGCTCCAGGATGCGGGCTCTGGCCGCCCGGTACTCGTCCGGTGCGCCGCTCCGGCGTGGATCCTGGATCACTTCCAGCGGCACGCTCCAACGTCCGGTCGGACCCTCCATCTCCACCACGTAGGTGCCGGGCAACACCAGCGGCGCAATGCGCCCGCCCGCCGGAGTGAATCGGGGGCGGCGGGATGCCGGCCCCCGCAGATCCCACACGTAGCGATGGCCACCCGCCGCCCCGGACACCAACGCCGCGTGCATGACGCCGCCATCCGCGTCGAGGATGCGCAGGCGAAGGGGCTCCACCGGAGCGGGAAGCCAATACCTGAGCGACGCGCCCCGCGGCGGATTCTGACCCGCGTCCGCCAGCTCGGGACTGTCCGGGCCCATGCCGGCGCCCCGGCCCACATACGAGGCGCCGGTCGGAAACTCGGCTATGGCCCCCCGGTATTCGGACGCGGCCGGCGCGGGCCCTCGGTATCCCGCCGACGGCGGGGCCCACCGGGGCGTCGCGCCTTCCCATGCGGCACCCGTTCCCACCCCGAACACATACCATCCGTTCGGCGGCACCCAGCGCACGGCCGGTCCCGGCGCATACAGCCGGGGTCCGTCCGGTGCCGGATCGCGAGCCGACTGGCGCAGCGGGGCCACGTCGTCCAAAATCCAAAGCCCGCGCCCATGGGTGGCCGCCACCACGTCGCCCCGGTGAATCAAGAGGTCATGCACCGGCACCACGGGCAGATTTTCCCCCAGCGGTTCCCAATGCTCGCCCGCATCCCCAGAGACATACGCCCGGCGCTCCGTCCCGCAATAGAGGAGTCCCTCCACCACGGGGTCTTCGCGAATGACCCACGCGTATTCGTCCGCGGGGATCCCGGCGGCGATGGCCTGCCAGGTGCGTCCCCCGTCGCGCGTCCTGAACAGATACGGCCGCGGGTCATCCAGACGATGCCGCGTGGCGGCCAGGTAGGCTGTTTCCGCGTGGTGATGGCCCGGCTCGACGGTGGTCACCGTGGCCCAGGCCGGCAGGGACGGCGGCGTCACATTGAGCCAAGTGCCGCCCCCGTCGGGCGAGCGGTGCACCAGTCCGTCGTCGGTCCCCACCCAGATGAGGTCCGGCCGCAACGGAGATTCGGCCAAGGCAAACACGGTGCAGTAAACTTCCGCGCCCGACTGGTCCAGCGTGATGGGCCCCCCGGTCGGCCCCAGCTTGTCCACGTCCGCGCGCGTCAGGTCGGGGCTGATGACGTCCCAGTGAAGGCCCTCGTCCCGCGACCGAAACACGACGTTCGCGCCGACATAAAGCGTATGGGGGTCATGCGGGGACGGGGCGATGGGCGTGGTCCATTGAAAGCGATAGCGGTATTGGGCGGCGGTGAGGCCGCGCGTCAGGCCCGGCCAAGGCGAAATATCGGTCCGGATGTTGGTGCGGCGATCAAACCGGGTGATGCGGCCGCCCTCGCCAAAGCTGGAACTGCCGGCATAGACGATGTCCGGATCGGCGCCGTGGACCACCACATAGCCACTCTCGCCGCCTCCGACGTCAAACCAGTCGCGCCCCGTGATGCCGAGGAAGTCGGTCTGGCTGGGGATGGAGATGGTGGTGTTGTCCTGCTGACTGCCGTATACGCGGTAGGGCCAGCGGTCGTCGACGGCGACGTGATAGAATTCGCCGGTGGGTTGGTTGTACAGGCTCGACCAGGTCTCCCCGGCATCAAACGAGACGGCCGCGCCCCCGTCCGCCCCGTGGATCATCCGCCGGCCATTGCGGGGATCGATCCAGAGGTCATGATGGTCGGGATGGGGCGTCGCCACCGGCTGAAAGTGGCGTCCCGCATCCGTGGAGCGAAGAAATGCGCCGGCCAGCACATAGACGCGCTCGGCCACCGTGGGATCGGCGAACACATGCGAATAGTACCAGGGGCGGGCTCGTACGGCGGGACCGTCGTCGCCGCGCTCCCAGTGGTCACCCCAGTCGTCGGACCGGAACAAGCCGCCCTGTTCGCTTTCCACCACGGCATAGACCCGCCCGCTCAGAGCGGCCGAGGCCGCCACCCCGATCCGGCCCAAGATGCCCGGCGGGAGCCCGTTGCCAGCCCCGAGCCGAATCCAGCTGGCGCCGCCGTCGGTTGATCGATACAATCCCGATTCCTCGCCACCGCTCTCCAGCCGCCAAGGATACCGCCGCCCTTGCCAGAAGGCAGCATATAAGATGCGCGGATTTAACGGATCTAGACACAGGTCGATGGCGCCTGTGTTGGCGGAGACCTGCAGGATGGGCTCCCACCGCTGTCCCCCATCGTCCGTGCGGTACACACCGCGCTCCGGATTGGGTCCGAACGCATGGCCCAGCGCCGCCACATACACCACATCCGGATTTGTGGGGTGAATGCGGACGCGCGCGATGTGGCGTGTGGCGGCCAGACCCAGATGCCGCCAGTGCCGCCCGCCGTCGTCCGACCGATACACTCCGTCCCCGAAGGAGACATTGCCGCGGATGCACGACTCCCCCATCCCGACGTACAAGACCTCGGGATGGGACGGGGAGACCGCCAGCGCGCCCACGGACGCGGTCCCCAACGACCCGTCGGAGACGTTGGTCCAGACGCCACCGCCGTTGGTGGTCTTCCACACGCCGCCCCCGGTCGATCCGAAGTAAAAGGTCATCGCATCCGTCGGATGGCCGGCCACCGCGACGACGCGGCCTCCCCGATGCGGGCCGATAGAGCGCCAGAACAGTCCCGCGGGCGCAATCGCATCCATCTGCCGCCTCCCCCTCTCGCCCGGCACACGCCCGCCGCGGGCCCATGCCGTGCGCAAAACTCAACGACCTTCCCATCGTAGCATTGCGCGACGATATAATGGTTATCGCAATACCGGGCATTGGTCGGACTCCGGACAGAGGCTCCGACGGCTGGCCGGTCGTCCCCTGGAGGGGGCCGCCCCGCAGGTGGCCAAGCGCCCGCGACGTCCCCTGGCCACCAAACCGCCTCTATGCTGGAGCAAAGGCGGAGACGGGCGCCTCGCGCCGGCGGCACCCGGTCGACACGTCTCGGGGAAAGTCTTTCGCCGCGCATCTTCCGGCGGCTTGCGGCGCAAAGGAGGACGCGGTGCCAGCAAAGCGCTCTCGGGCGGATCGCGAGCCCGGTCCAACCATCCCCGCGGGGTGGCTCGCGGCTTCCGGCCGCGGGGCCCTCGGGTGCTGACCCTGTGGCGGCGCCCCTCGCCGGCTTGGCGCGTCGTTCTGATCCTATCGGTCACCGAGTTGGCATCGTGGGCCGTTCTCTACTATGCCTTCACGGTGTTCGTGACGCCGATGCACCAAAGCCTGGGGTGGTCGGTGCCGACGGTGACGGGTGCGTTTTCTCTTGCCCTGGTCTGCAACGGGGTGGCCGGGTTGGGGATCGGCTACCTGGTGGACCGCCAGGGCGTGCGCGGCGTGATGACGATAGGGTCGGCGGCGGCCGTCCTCCTGCTGGTGGCTTGGTCGCAAACCGCCTCCATCGGCGCCTACTACCTGATTTGGGCCGGCCTCGGCGCGGCCATGGCGGCGGTGTTGTATGAGCCCGCGTTTGCCGCCGTGGCGGTCTGGCATCCCCGCGACCTCTCCCGCGCCCTGACCGTGCTGACCTTGGTCGCCGGCTTCGCGGCCGTCGTCGCCGTTCCCGGAGCGCAAGCACTGGTGGGGCGTTGGGGTTGGCGGGACGCCGTCCTGGTCCTGGCCGTGGGCCTCGCCTGTGTGACCATTCCCCTCCACGCGTTGCTGCCCCCGTCTCCGCCGGCGGCAGCGGCGTCGTCGCCCACTCCGGTGCCCGGCGACGAGGCTCCGACTGCTCCGGACGGCGTTGGCGCGGCCCTCGGCGACGCGCGCTTCTGGCGGCTCACCCTGTCCTTTGCCGGGGCCACCCTGGTCTCCACCATCGTGGCTGTCTACTGGATGCCGGTGTGGATCGGGCGCGGGCTCCCGGCCACCGTGGCCGCGCGCACCTATGCGCTCTGGGGTCTCTGTTCTCTGCCCGGCCGCGTGGTGTTCACACCGCTCGGCCGGCGCGTGTCCCGACACGCGCTGACGGCCGCCATCTTCGTGCTGCAGGCGGCAGCCATGGCGCTCTTCGCGACGGCCCATTCGGCCGCCCTGGCGGCCGTGATCGCGGTCACCTACGGCTTGGGCTACGGCGCCATCACCCCGGCGCGCGCAGCGCTGTTTGCCCAGGCCTACGGGGCGCACCGCTTCGGCCGCCTGACCGGCGTCGTCAACTTCTTCCTGACCGCCGTCCGAGCGGGAGGTCCGCTGGCGGCCGGTCTCGCCGCCAAACTCTCGGGCACCTACACCGGAGTGTTTGTAGCGCTCGCCGCCGTCCTGCTCCTGTCCAGTCTCAGTCTGATGGCGGCCCGCGGGTCTCCGTCCTGACGGCTGCTCCTTGCCGGGCCCGGCGACCGGATGGATGAAGGCCCGGGCTGCCTCTCGCCGCGGGGATCCCCGTGGGTCCGCGACGGCCGTCCCGCGAGGGAGAGCGACCGGGCGGTCATGCCGCTGTCCCCGTTTGCCGCCTCGCCCCCGCCCGCTTCAGGAATTTTTAACCGCCATCTTTGGGCGCGGGTGCGCCGGTTGGGGGCGGCGGGCAGCCGATCCCCCGGCATGGGCGCATGGCGACTTGGTACAGTGTCCAGTGAGCGCGGGAGGGATGAAGTGGACGCGGTCATCCTGGCTGGGGGACAGGCAACGCGGCTCCGTGGAGTCGTCGATGGCCCCAAATGCCTGGTGCCCATCCGGGGACGACCGGTCCTGGATCACCTCATCGCCTATCTCCGGGGGGCCGGGGCCCGCCGCATCACCATCGCCGCCGGGGTGCAGGGCGCGACCGTCGCCGCGCATGTCCGCCGACATTATGCCCCGGACGCCGTCCGTGTGCTGGTGGAGCCGACGGCGCTCGGCACGGCCGGCGCGCTCCATCATTGGCGCGCCGACCTGCCCGCCCGTTTCGTGGTCGTCAACGGCGACACCTTGCTGGAGGGGTCGCTCGCCGGACTCTGGGCGTACCACGGCCAGACCGGCGCGGCCGCCACGTTGGCCGTGGTGCGGGGATCGGGCGCGGAATTTGGCCGCGTCGCCGCCGACGCCGTTCCCGGTTGGGCATCCGCGTTCCTGGAAAAACAGCCCGGACCCGGATGGCGAAGCGCCGGCGCCCTGGTGTTGGAGCGTCGCCTCCTCGACGGATGGCGCGAGGTGCGTTCCCTGGAACGGCAGGTGCTGCCGAGCCTGGCCGCGACGGGGCAGCTAGGTGTCTACCCCTTTGCGCGCATGACCGACATCGGGACTCCGGAACGCCTCCTCGCCGTCGAGGCCCGCTCGTGAGGCGCCCGGCCGTGCGCGCGCGCGTGCCGCTCCGCATCAGCTTCGGCGGCGGCGGCACCGACGTCCTGCCCTACTGCGCGGAGTACGGGGGCGTGGCGCTCAACGTCACCATCGACCGCTACGTCCACTGCTCCATCGAACCGAGCGAAGGACCGGTGGTGACGGTGACGTCGCTGGATTACAATCAAGCCACGTCGTTTCAGGTCAATCAGATCCCGGTCTACGACGGCAACTTGGATTTGGTCAAGGCGGTCCTGGCGCGCGTCAACCCGTCCTGGCGCCGCGGCCTGTCCATGCTGCTGCAGGCCGACGCGCCGCCGGGGTCGGGGCTCGGCACCTCCTCGGCCATCGTGGTGGCAGCCATCCTGGCCCTGGGTCGTCTGTTGGGCGTGTATCTCCCCGCCGAACAGGCTGCGGCCCTGGCGTATCAAGTCGAGCGGGAAGATCTGGGCATCGTGGGCGGGTTTCAGGATCAATACGCCGCCAGCTACGGAGGGTTCAACTGGATGGAGTTTTCCGCCGACGGCGTCCGCGTGGAGCCGGTACCCCTGTCGCCCGCCACCCGGTACGAGCTTGAATTCAAACTCTTGCTCTGGTACACCGGCCACACCCGTCTGTCGGCGGGAATTCTGGCCGAGCAGGTAGGCAACTATCGGGCCGGTCGCGCGGAGACGGTGGCCGGCCTCCACCGCATGAAGGCCTTGGCCGCCGACATGCGGCAGGCTCTGATGCGCGGGGCCTGCGACGAGTTCGGCGCCCTCCTGGACGCCTCCTGGCTCGCGAAACGACTCTTGGCTTCCCCCATCACCAACCCCCGGATCGACGAACTGTACGCCGCGGCCCGGTCGGCCGGCGCGCTGGGCGGAAAGCTCCTGGGGGCCGGCGGCGGAGGATTTCTCCTGCTGTATGTCCCGGAAACGGAACGCCGGCGTGTGATGGACGCCCTGGCCCGGTTCCCGGGAACGATCGGCTCGGCGGTCCATTTTGATCTGGGTGGTCCGGTCGCCTGGTCCGCGCGGGGATATCAGCACCCGGTGCCCGCCTTCATGACGGCCGGTCCGGACTTGGCCGGAGGGTGAGTGCGGGCGGCGGGCAGCCCCGGGCCACACCCATTCAGCAACGAAAGGGATGACGCGCGTGGAGGAACGTTCCGCCCCGAAGGGCCGGGCCGAGGGGGCTCCGGATGATTGGGCATCCTGGGCGGCCGTGCAGTTTCGCGCCAGCATCAGCCCCAAAGAGGCGATCCTGGCCGATGCCGAGGCCATGGAACAGGTGGCTCAGGTGTTGGCGCTGGCCTTTTCCGTCGTGAAATCCGGGCGCAAGATCCTGGTGTGCGGCAACGGCGGCAGTGCGGCCGACGCCCAGCACATCGCCGCGGAATTGGTGGGACGCTTCGAGCGCGAACGCCGAGCCTATCCGGCGCTCGCGCTGTCGGAAAACGTGTCCGCGCTGACGGGCATCGGCAACGACTACGATTTCACCCGCATCTTCGCCCGCCAGGTGGAAGCCTTCGGGCAGGCGGGCGACCTTTTGGTGTGTCTGTCCACCAGCGGCAACTCAATCAACGTGGTCCAGGCCGCGCAACGGGCTCGAGAGCTTGGTCTCTTCACGGTGGCTTTGACCGGCGCCGATGGGGGTCGGCTGGCCGAGGTGGCCGACGTCGCGATTCGGGTGCCGAGTCGGCACACGCCGCGGATACAGGAGACGCATCTGCTGCTGGGTCATCTGCTGGCGGCTGCCGCCGAGCGGGCCATCGGCGAGTGAGCGGGCGGCCGGCCGTCTTTTTGGATCGGGACGGGACACTCATCGCCGACAGCGGGCCGGTGCGAGTTTGGCGGCCTCAGTTGCTGTTTGGATTTGTCGAGCGCGCCCTGGCCGCGGTCGCGCATCTCGGCTTTCAACTGGCCGTGGTGACCAACCAGGGGGCGGTGGCGCGCGGCGAAATCCGCTACGAGGAGGCGCGGCGGGTGACCGGAGACCTGGTGCAGCACCTCCGGGAGCTGGGTCTTCCCGTGGTCGGCTGGGCGCTGTGCCCCCACCATCCGGCCGTCACCGATTCGCCCTACGGCGGCGCCTGCCATTGCCGCAAGCCGGCTCCCGGCATGCTGCTGGCGCTGGCGCGCCGGCACGATCTCGATTTGGCGCGTTCGTGGATGGTGGGTGATCACGTGACCGACGTTCAGGCCGGTCTGAACGCCGGCTCCCGGGCGGCGCTGGTCCTGACCGGCCATGGGGTCCGCTATCGGGATGAGGTGCCGCCTACGGTGCCGGTTCTCGGCTCGCTGGCCGATCTGCCGGACTGGCTCCGATCGGCCGGAGCCAGCCCGGCCAGCTTTCCGCCGGCGGGGCATACAGGGTCCCCACCATCTCCGCGAAAGCCCTGAGGCCAGCGGTGGCGTGTCCTTCGGCCAACAGCAGCAGCGAGGCCACCCGCGACAGCGGACCCAACTCCTCCACCGGCACCACCACCAGCCGCCCCGCGGCCACATCGTCGCCCGCCACCGACTGCGGCATGAAAGCCGCGCCCAGTCCCAACAGGACCATGGCCCGCACCGCCTCCTGGCTGTTGAACTCCATCAGGACCCGCGGCAGAACCCCGTGCTGCTCCAAGACGCTGTCCACAAAGGTCCGGAAACGCGACGGAGCCTGGTAGGAGATGAAGTCGAGCTGGCTCAGCGCGGCCAGGGGCAGCGGCCGGGGCCAGAGCCGCGCGAGGTTGGGGGTAGCCACCAAGTGCACCGGATCGCGAAACAGCGGCAGGCACACCAATTTGCCATGGGTCACCGGCATCGTCACGACGGCGGCGTCCATCTCCCCGGCCAGAAGCCACGCGATGTTCTCGTCAACGTCGCCCAGGCGCACCCGCACCCGCATCGCCGTGTAGCGCGCGGCAAAGCGCGCCAGGATGCTGGGCAGCACCGTCAACCCCAGCGTGGAGACGGCACCCACGCGCACCACCCCTCGGCCGGGCGACTCCACGGCGCGCACGGCCTCCGCGGCGTCATCCACCAAGGCGCCAATCCGCCGCGCATAGTGATACAGCACCTCGCCGGACGCCGTTAGCTGAAGCCGGCGGCCCCGCCGCACGATGAGTCGCGTGCCCAGCTCGGCTTCCAGTTGGGCCACCTGCCGGGTCACCGCCGGCTGCGTGATGGCCATCTGTTCGGCCGCCCGCGTCAAACCCCCGGCATCCACCACCTTGACGAAGCTCCTCAACTGCTGCAGCTGCATGGCGGCCTCCTCTGGCACAGGGTTGACCTCCGCGCGCCCGCGGACGGCCAACCGCTCCTCTCTCTCAACCCGACTATCCCATAACTTTTTGTTATGGGATAGATAACGGAGTGCGATTTCCCTGAATGGGCCGATGGGTGTACAGTGAAAGCAAGATCGCGGCCACGGGCCGTGCGAGGGAGAGAGGCTTATGATCGCGTGGAAGATTGGCGGCGATCAAGGCGAGGGAATCGACTCGACCGGCGATGCCCTGGCCACGGTGGCCAACCGGATGGGATACTACGTGTACGGCTACAAGACTTTTTCGTCCCGTATCAAAGGCGGCCACACCAACTACAAGGTGCGGATCGGCGTGGAGCCCATGGCGGCCACCACCGAGACGACGGACATTTTGGTGGCGCTGAACCAGGAAACCATTGACAAGAACGCGTCCGAACTCCGAGCGGGCGGGTTTCTCCTGGCGGACCAGGCGTTTTCGCCCCATCTGCCCGACGGCGTGGAGCAGATCCACCTGATTGCGCTGCCGCTGACCAGCTTGGCCAAGGAGGTCGGCTCGGTGCTGATGCGCAACATGGTGGCGGTGGGGGCCTCCGCGGCTCTCATGGGTCTTCCCCTGGAGCCGTTCGACGCGTATGTAGAGCGCCGCTTCGGATCGAAGGGCGCGGCCATCGTGGAGAGCAACCAGGCGGCCGTGCGTCGCGGGTACGACGAGATCTTAAACCAGGCGGGGCATCTGCTGAACATCCGCCTCGGCGAACCCGTCTTGGGGGATCGCCTCCTGATGAGCGGCAACGACGCGCTGGCGCTGGGCGCCCTGGCCGGCGGCTGCCGCGTCATGGCGGCTTACCCCATCACCCCCGCCTCCGACGTGATGGAGGCTCTCATCAAGTGGTTTCCTTACGTCGGCGGCGTCGTGGTGCAGGCGGAAGATGAAATGGCGGCCGTGCTCATGGCCATCGGCGCCGGATTTGCCGGTGCGCGCGGCATGACCTGCACGTCGGGCCCGGGGTTCTCCCTGATGCAGGAGGCGATTGGGCTCGCGTCCATGATTGAGTCGCCGGTCGTCATCGCGGACATTCAGCGGGCCGGTCCCTCGACGGGCATGCCCACCAAGCAGGAGCAGTCCGACTTCCTGCAGATGGTGAACGGCAGCCACGGCGAGGCGCCGCGCATCGTGCTGACGCCGTCGTCGGTGGAGGAAGTGTTCCTCGACGGCATGGAGGCCTTCAATCTGGCTGACCGCTATCAATGTCCGGTGCTCATCGCCTCCGACCTGTCGCTCGGGCTTTGGAAGCAGACGGTGGACCGGGCCGCCATCGACTTTCGGCGTGGCAGCATCGATCGGGGCCCGATGGTCACCGAGGACGAACTCCTGGCTCTGGGACGCGATGCGTTCAAGCGCTATGAGATTACGGACAGCGGCGTGTCACGCCGGTCGCGTCCGGGCATGCGCTTCGGCCAGTTTCTGGCGACCGGCGCCGAACATGGGGAAAACGGCAAGGTCAGCGAGGATCCGGGGAATCGTGATCGCATGATGGCCAAGCGGCTCCACAAGCTGGATCGTCTGGATCGGGCGGGCGTGAGCCAGGAGGGTCCGGCCGACGCCGACCTGATGCTGGTGAGTGTCGGCTCCACCGTGGGCATCCTGCGCGAGGCCAAAAACCTGCTGACCCGGCAAGGCCACAAGGTGGGACTGACGTGGCTCCGGCACGTCGCGCCGTTCCCCGCCGAGGAGACGGCGGCAGCCCTGTCCCGGGCTCGGAAGGTGCTGGTGGTGGAGCAGAATGCCACCGGCCAACTCCTGACCCTGATGCACACCCACGGCATCGGGTTTCAGCCGGCGTTCCAGAGTCTGCTCAAGGCCAACGGGGTGCCGTTCACCCCGGAAGAAATCATTCGGCATGTCGGCGGACTCCTTCCCCTGGCGGAGGTGGTGTAAGTGGCAACCCTGGCAGATTTCAAAACCAGCGAAAAGTCGTGGTGGTGTCCCGGCTGCGGCGATTTCGGCGTGCTCGCGGCGCTCCAGAAGTCCCTGGTCGCGTTGGACATCAATCCCGATGACCTGGCCATCATCGCCGGCATCGGCTGCTCCGGCAAGATTGGCAACTACGTGAACGGCTACAACCTGCACGTGGTGCATGGGCGGGTGCTGCCGGCCGCCATGGGCGTGAAGCTGGCCAACCGGGACCTCACCGTCATCTGCGCCGGCGGAGACGGCGACGCGTACGCCATCGGCATGGGCCACTTCATGCATGCGCTGCGGCGCAATGTGAATCTGACCTACCTGGTCATGGACAACCACATCTACGGACTGACCAAGGGCCAGTATTCGCCCACATCGGATTCGGGCTTCAAGACCAAGACCACGCCCCAAGGCAACATCGAGCGCCCGGTGCGACCGCTCTCCACGGCGGTGGCCGGCGGCGCCACCTTCGTGGCCCAGGGCTTTTCCAGCTGGCAGCCGCAGTTGGCCGACCTGATTCAAAAAGCGGTGCGGCACCCCGGCTTTGCGCTCATCAACATCATTTCCCCCTGCGTCACCTACAACAAGGTGAACACGTACGACTGGTACAAGGCCAATCTGACCAATCTGGACACGCTGCCCGGCTACGATGCGCACGATCCGGTCCGGGCCATGCAGATGCTCACCGAGCGGGATGAGCTGGTGACCGGGCTGGTCTACCAGGACCTCCATTCGGTGCCCTACGAGGATCTCGCGCCCGGCTACGCCCGCGAGCCGCTCGTGGCTCAGGACTACCGGATGGACCCCGCGGTGTGGGACAAGTTGCTGGCCCAGTTGGAGTAGCGGCGACAGACGACGGAACCCCGGGACCCCCGGCGATGCCGGGGGTCCCGCCTTTCCACGCGCCTGTGCGCGCCGACCCCTAGATCTGTTCGCGCCCGCCCCCTTCTCGTACAATGGGAGGGATAGGTATGCGGGAGGTGACCCCCATCGCCGTCGACGCTCCTCTAACCGTGCAAAGCGACCGCACCATCCTGCTGGAGGTGGAGCATCCGCGCGCGGAAGCCGCTCGCCAAGCATTGGCCGCGTTTGCGGAACTGGTCAAGAGCCCCGAGCATGTCCACACGTATCGCCTCTCCTCTCTCTCCCTGTGGAACGCCGCCTCCAGCGGGCTGGCGCCGGCCGCCGTCCTCGAGGAGCTGGGGTGTCTCTCCCGCTATCCGGTGCCCACGGTGGTGGCGCAGTTCATCAGCGAACAGATGGGCCGCTATGGACGGCTCCGATTGACCGCAGGACCCGACGGTCTGGAGTTGTGCGCCGACAGCGAAACGCTGCTGGTTGAGCTGAAATCACGAGGCAACGTGCGACCGCTCCTCGGCCCCCGAACCGCGCACGGGTTCTTGGTGGATCCGGCGGAACGCGGGCATTTGAAGCAGGTGCTGGCCCATATCGGCTGGCCGCTCGCCGATGAGGCGGGCTTTACGCCGGGACACCCGCTGACCCTGCGCTGGCGCGAGCACGAACGCTCGTCAGATGCGCCGTTTAGTCTCCGGGGCTACCAGCGCGCCGCCGTCGACGCCTTTTACGGGGACGGGCGCCATCAGGCCGGCGACGGCGTGATCGTCCTGCCCTGCGGAGCCGGCAAGACGCTGGTGGGCATCGGCGTTATGACCAAAGTGCAGGCCCACACCTTAATTTTGACCACGTCCGTGGCGGCGCTCCACCAATGGCGCCGGGAGCTTTTGGAACGCACCACGCTGGAGCCGGACGACATCGGCGAATACACGGCGGCCGGAAAAGTCACGGCGCCGGTTACCCTGACGACGTATCAAATGCTGGCGCATCGGGTGCGGGGTGACTACCCGCATTTCCACGTGATGGACCAAGGCGACTGGGGCCTCATCATCTACGACGAAGTGCACCTGCTGCCCGCGCCCATCTTTCGGATGACGGCGGCCATCCAGTCGCGGCGGCGGTTGGGACTGACGGCCACCCTGCTGCGGGAGGACGGCCATGCCGAGGACGTTTTCGCCCTCATCGGCCCCAAACGCTATGACGTGCCATGGCGCGACATGGAGGCGGCGGGATGGATCGCGCCCGCACTCTGCCACGAAATTCGGGTGGACTTGCCCTCTCATTTGAGCATGGTCTACGCGGCGGCCGAGGATGCCGACCGCATCCGGGTGGCGGCCGAGAATCCCGCCAAGGAGGGCGTGGTGGCGGCACTGGTCGAGCAGCATCGCGACGACCACGTGCTCATCATCGGCCAGTATCTGGACCAGGTTGAATATCTGGGCGCCCGTCTCCAGTGTCCGGTGGTGACGGGGCGAACGCCGCCCCGCATTCGCGAGGACCTCTATGACCAGTTTCGCCAGGGCACCTTGAAACGGTTGGTGGTCTCCAAGGTGGCCAATTTCGCCATTGATCTGCCCGAAGCCAACGTGGCCATTCAGGTCTCCGGCACCTTCGGATCACGCCAGGAGGAGGCCCAGCGCCTGGGTCGCATCCTGCGCCCCAAGGCCGGCGGAGGGCCCGCCTACTTTTACACCGTGGTGACGGAAGACACCGTCGAACAGCAATTCGCCCAGAAGCGCCAGCTGTTCCTCACCGAACAGGGCTACCGTTATCGCATCGCCCATGCCAATGAAGAGGGGCTGCCGGCGGAGCGCCCGGCGGCTCCGGTCATACCCTTCCCCGGTGCCGGCGCCGAAGGACGGGGGTAATATGCAGGGATACACCTGGGGCACGCTGGCGCATCTCCTGACCCCCAGCGAACAGCGAGAATTGGCCGGCCATCTCAATGTGGCCCCGGACATCTCGGACCTCGCCGCCAAATTGGCCAACGAGGCCCGCATCGCCGCGGCGATCCGAGGTTTGGACACGGCGACCCGCCAGCTGTTGCGCCGGATTTGGCTGGCCGGCGGCCAGATGAGTCCTGAACAGTTTTACCGCGGCGCCCACCCCGAGCCGGGGGTGTTTGGGACGCTGGCGCAGCGAGGACTTTTGGTGCAGCTCCGACTGGATTACTATCACAACGTCTACGCGCTGCCCCTAGAAGTCCAGCAGCAGGTGGCCCGTTTGCTGGTCGTGCCGGAGGTGGGGACGCGATCCGACCAACCGCTGGCCCCCGCTCCGGCTATGCCGGTCTGGAGCCGGGATCTCTTCCGCATCGTCTCCCACTGCCGATGGTTTTCGGTTCCGCTCACCCAGCAGGGCGAGATCTACAAGCGGGTGCAGCAACAAATGGCGGCCACCCTGTGGCCCGAACACCCCCGCTCGCCGCTGGCGCGTCTGGACTTTCTGGTCCGCTTCGCCGACTGGGCGCAGGTGCTGCGCGTGGATCGCCTGCGCGGTCAGGTTCAGGCCACTGTGGAGGCGGAGGTGTTCTGGCGGAAGCCTCCCGCGGAACGCTGGGCACTCTACCGGCAGTTTTGGATGGAAGCCGTGATGAGTTCAATCCAACTCGGGCTGGTGGTGTGGGATCTCTTGATGGCGGCGGGGCCCGCGGGAATCCCGGAGGAGCGCGTAACGGAGCTGCTCTTGGGCTCCGGTATCCTCAATGCGGCGCGCGCCCGGGTCGTGGTCCAATCGGTGGTCGACGTGGGTCTCACCGCCGGCATGGTGGACGTCCGGGGCAAGACGGTGGCGGTCAGCCGCGAGGCTTACGCCGCCTGGAGCGACCACGTGGCCGAAGATGAACCGCCCGGGGGTCTCGCCGAACCGACCGGCGACTTTCTGCTGCCGGCCGAGACCGCGCCGGGCCTCTTGTGGGAAGCCGAGGCGGCCCTGGCGCTCCAGCGGGCCGACGTCATGTGGCGCTACCGATTCGATCGGGCGGCCTTGGAACGGGCGGTCACCCTGGGACTGGACCTGGTCGACATCCAGCGGCGCGCGCAAGCTGTCTGTCGGACGCCGCTGGCCGACAACGTGCGGTCCGAGATGGAGGATGCCCTGCGGCGGGCGGGACGCGTGCGCCTGGCCTCCGGCACCGTGGTCTGGACCCAGGATGAGCGGGCGGCGGCGGTGGTCGGCGAAACCTTGGCCGAACTGGACCCGTTGGCGCTGGCGCCCGGCGTCCTCCTGCTCCGGGACGATCAGGGGGCCGCGGCGGCCCAGCGCCTGTACAAGCTGGGCTATGCGCTCAGAAACGCGGTGGACGCCTACGGATCGCAGGGCCGCTACCGGCTGGCGGACCCGGAGCCGCCGGAACACCCCTACCATCCCCAGATCCAGGTGGCGCTCCCCCGGGCGCAGGGCGCCTCGCGCGAGGCGGCGGTTCCGCCGGCGATTCACAACGCGCTCAGCAATCATCAACCCGTCACCATTGAGTACATCGCGCCGGGTAAGGAGGATGCCGTCGTCGTGCGCGCCATCTTGACCGACCAACGCGGAGGTCTGCTGCACGGGATTGCCTTGGAGACACTCCGGCCGGTGACCATCCCCTTGGAACAGGTGGTGCGGGCATGGGCCGGCGCATAAGACCACGATATCGTGTCCGCCCCCGGCTCTTTGTCATTCTGGGCGTCATCGTCCTGGGCGCGGTGCTCCTGGCGCACCATCCCACCCAGCGGGCGGCGCGCGCGCCGCTACCCCGGCGATCGCCTCCGGCGACCGTTCATGTGGCCGTGCCCGCGTTCGGCTGGTACCCGGACAGCCTGCTGCCCTCCCCGCTTCAGGGTCTCGCGGCGGCGCTGGCCGGAAGCGACCTGCTGGTGGCGGGAGGTCTCAACGCCCAAGGATCGTCGGCCGCCATCACCGGATTTGGCCCACTGCCGGTCGTGGCCAATCTGCCCCAGCCGGTGCACGACGCCGCGGCTGTCGCCATCGGCGCCACGCTTTATGTGCTGGGCGGCGGATCGGCCGCCCCGGGCGCCCAAGTCCAAGCCGTGTCCCTCAATGGAAGTGCGCCCGCCACTCCCCCGAGCCTGCCCGAACCGCTGGCGGACATGGCGTCCGCCTCCACCCCCCGCGGTTTCGTCGTGGTCGGCGGATATACCGGCAGCGCCTATGTCAGCACCGTCGCCGTCTGGACGCCGGGACATCTGACCACGCTGGCCCACCTGCCCCTCGGACTGCGCTACGCGGCGGCGGCCTGGTACCGGAATCGGCTGGTGGTGGCCGGCGGGCTCAGCGCCACCGGTCCCGTGCGTTCCGTCTATGCCGTGGACTTGACCACCGGCGCCGTGTCCCCCTGGCCCTCACTGCCCGAGTCGGTCTACCACGCCGGCTTGGCGGTGTTCGACCATCACCTGGTGCTGGTGGGCGGCGAAGTTGCCGGCACTCCCGTGCGCTCGGTGTACGTCTACGAGGCCGCATCCCGAACCTGGGTGCCGGGACCGGAACTGCCCACGCCGACGGCGGACGGCGCCGTCGCAAGCTTCCAGGGACATCTCTGGTACATCGGCGGGTTCACCTCGTCCGGACCCACCAATCAGGTTTGGGTCGCCAAACCGCTGGCTCGCGCGCACTGACGTCCGCGCCATGGTCGACCTACGGCCGAATGTCTCTCCGCCGGAGCCCCCCACAGGAGGAGCGCGCCCCACCGCATGGGATGTCTGGGCCCGCTCCCCCGGTCGTCCGGACCGCGCTACGGGGCCACCTCGTAGATGACGTCCTGGAGCTCGCGAATGTAATGACGGCTCCGCGCCTCCCCGACCAGCGCGTTGTACTCCGCGTCCTGCGCCATCGCCCGGTCGGCCTGCTCAATTTGCGCCATGGTCTCGTAAGACACCGTCCAGAGGACATTGTATTTGTTTCCCGTCACCGGCATCAGCACGTTGACATCGCGTCCAATGGCCTGGCCGGCCGCCCGTCCCACTTTCGGAATCCACGCCAGTGTTTCGTCACTGACCGCAGTCGGGTTCAGTGTTGCCATCCGCACGAATATATACGCCATGCGTCGACCCTCCTTGCGTCTCCTTGGCACGGCCTCTCCCGCGCCTTTACGGCATGGCTGGCGGCGCCTGGGGTTTGGGTGCCGCCCGGGGTCGAGTTCGCCCCTGCCGCCCGGCTCCACCCTAGATCGAGCCGGGACGGCGCGTAAATCCGGAAAACTCCCCATTTCCGTCGGGGATCCGGGTGCGGAATTCTCCCCATAGGGCCTCCGTTCTCGGCGGCGCCGGGCGGCCGGCCGAACCGTGCGCCGCGCGCCCGGTCGCAATGCGTTATGCTGAAGACCTCGGCCGGCCCGGGAACCCGGGGCGCTGCCCCGTGGACTCCTGTTGGCGCCGCGAGCGTCCGGCCGCCGAAGGCGATGGCGTGGACGGAGCGGGTCGGCGGCCCACTCGGCGCCGAGCTCACGTCGCGTTATGAGAGAGCGGTGAACGGAATGACTCAGCGCTGGCTGGATGCGTTTCGCGTCGCGGATGCTGGCTACTTTATCTGGCGCGGGGTGCACAAATTCCTCACCGTCCCGGCAGTGTGGCTGGTGCCCCGCGTGGTGCCCGCTCTGCCCACCACGCCGCTGGCGCCCCTGATTCGGGCCATCGTGCTGCCCCACTTGGTGGTATTCGGGTTGATACTGGCGACCCTCGAGGTGGGCGCGGGGGCCCTGCTGCTGCTCAATCGCTGGGCGCGCGGCGCGGCCTGGATCCTGTTTGTCCTCAACGGCACCTTCTTCCTGACGCTGGGCTTCAAAGAACCCCACGACCTTGGTCTCAACCTCTTCATGGGCCTCATCAACCTCATGTTCGCCTGGAACGGCACCCGGCTTCGCCGCGCCCCGGCACGAAGGTAGCCCGCGCGCGCCGGACCCGCGTCGGCGTCTTGATGGCGCAGGTCTCCCCCAGCGGCGGCCAGGGCCGGCTCAGAGCGATCCGGTGGCGACCGGGTAGTGGGCCGTCACCGGGGGCGGCGGGGAGAATTCGGGATTCCATGTGGACAGACCGCGCTGGAGCACATACGCCCGAATGCCCAACAGGCGCAGCACCAAGCACGCCTGCGCCGCCCGCTGCAGCGTCGCGGACGCCAGCACCACCGTTCCCTGGCGGCTCACCGCGTCGATGTCCCGTCCCAAGTCCGCAAACGGAATATTGACGCTCCCGGGGATGTGGCCGCGGGCATAGGCCGCCGGGCTGCGCAAATCGATGACCTGCGGAGGCGTCTCGCTGTTGAGCGACAACTCCAGCGTGGCGGCATCAATGGTCCAGGGACGCCCGTAGCCGGCGGGGTACGCGTGGTTCAAGGCTTGGTAGATCGGCGCGACCTGGGCCGCCAACGCTGCACCCAACTGGTCGTTGCCGGTCAAGGGAGCGGCTGCCGGCGCCTTGGCCTCGCCCACGGCCACGGGATAGGGATTGATATCCGCCG
>DAHVOH010000199.1 GCA_027318915.1 Clostridiales bacterium | reverse complement strand
CATCACCCAATCCTGCACGGGCGTATCCGCTCCCGGACCGATGCCCCATGTGTGGCTTGGAACGAGCGTGGAGCAGCAGCGCTGGGTCGCGCCTCGCGTTGGGGCGCTTGCGGCCACGCCCGCCGCCGTGCGCTTTCTGTCGTGCGAACCGTTGCTGGGGCCGCTGGACGTGAGTGCGTACCTCGCGACGGGCCGGATCCACTGGGTGATCGTGGGCGGCGAATCGGGTGCCGGAGCCCGTCCGGTAGACCCGGCGTGGGTGCGTGCACTGCGCGATCAGTGCGTGGCTTGCGGCGTTCCCTTCTTCTTTAAGCAATGGGGCGGGGTAGCCCGCGCTCGGGCGGGCCGGGAACTGGATGGTCGCACATGGGACGAGTGGCCCGCGTAATGCACAGGCTTCGGCCGCGAAGGAGGGATGGCCATGGCCTAGACGACCGAGTTAGCGATTGTCGCTAGGCCGCGTATGAACGCCTGAGGCAGACGAGTTCTAAAGCCCACGACGGTCCACCTGCCGGGGGCGTCTCTGGTGCCCGTGGAGCCCCGATCCGTGCCTGAAGCTGAGCACTGGCGCTTCCCGTGAGAGTGCCTGAGGCCCGTCGACGGGTCCACCGGCCGTAGCGCCCCAGACCCACTTCTACGCGGCTTCGCCCGACCGACTCCGCCTCGGTGAAAGGAGATGCGTCCCATGTCCCCATGGCTCGATACGCTCCCGCCCGATTTCCGATGCGAACCCCTGACGGGCGACGCTGCTGGCATCGTTCTCCTCCACACACCGGTCGAATGGTCCGATGGCGACGGCATGACGCTGCTGTGGGACCCCGCAGCGGACCGGCTCAGCGACGGCGGCGAGACCGCGTTTCGGCTCTGGGCGTTTGGGGATGCGCCCGACGATGCGTGTGCGGCATATGCGGTACCACCGGTTCAGCACTCCGTCTGGGGGCTGTCGGTTCCGCATCCCATGTCTGTGGAATCGGCGTGGGCGCTCTTGTGGGCCATGCAGGCGGCGGACCGCTGGCTGGCTGAACAGCAGGACGCTTAGCGCGACATCCCCGCATGGGTTTGGCATTTCTTCCGTCTCCGCCTAACATTGTTGCTAACTGCACATATTCGCCGAAGGGACTGATTGCTGTGTTGCTGCTTGCCTTGGCCGCCGTCCCCGCATTTACCTATGCGCCTCCGCCCCCCCCTCCCCAGCGAACCTGGCGCCGCATCCCAATTTCTATCAAGCCCAACTAATTGGGTGTCCTTGTTCGCCGTGAGTAGAGTGTGGTAGAATCCCGGGGCGACAGACTGTCCCGGATCGGGGCCCGAGGCGGCCATCGCACCAGCTTAGGAGGCGCACCATTTGGTGCGCCTCCTGCTTTTGCGTGCCGTGCCGGGCGCTCGCCGAAAGGAGGGGCCGGGTGTCTGCTCGCGTTCGCTTAGCGCTGTGGCTCTGTCTGTGGGCCGGTGTCCTGTTCGCCATTTCGGCCATCCGCTTCGCCTCCTTGCATGCCGACACCATGGACCTGGGGTACCAGGCGCAAATGTTTTGGAAGATCAGTCACGGGAACTGGTGGGCGTGGGCCAGCGTGTTTCAGACCCCGGCGCTTGCGGGCGACGGCGCGGTCACCATGTATCCCGTGGCCTATGGGTTTCGGTTCTTGGGGGGGGCCTATTTTCTCTTTGCCCTGCAAGCCGCCGGGGTCGCCCTGGCGGGCTGGGGGATGTTTCGCGCCGCCCTCCAACAGGGCTGGTCCGACCGGGCGGCCCTGGCGGCGGCCCTGACTTTCAGTCTCTTGCCGGGGATCTTGGGCGGCAGTCAGTTTGACTATCATCCGGATTTCGTGGCCCTACCCTTTGTGGTGTGGGCCTATGTCTTCTATCAAGCTGACCGGCGCCGGGCCTACTATCTGTGCCTGCTGGCCGCGGGCCTCTCGAAAAACATGGCGTTGTTCGGCATCGCGGGTGGGGCGTGGGTCTGATCCTGTATCGGCGCCGGGTGTGGGACGGGGTGATCGCGGCGGGTGGGGCATTGGCCCTGCTCGGGTTCGAACTGGACGGGCTCTTTCCGCGCTACTTTCCCGGCGCGACGGGCGCGCTCAACGCGTCGCTGTATGCGTATTTGGGCCACGGACTCCCGGGCATCGCCGTCGGCATCGTCACCCACCTGCCGGTCGTGGCGGCGCACCTCGCGACCGAAGCGCCTTATGCCCTCTGGTTGGTGGCCCCGCTCCTCTTCCTCCCCTTCTTGGGCGCCGAAGCCGTCCCGGCGTGGCTCGCCCTGGCTCTGCTCAATGGGCTGTCGCAGCTTCCCCAACAGCACACCATGGCGAGTCAGTATCAGGTGTTGCTGACCGCTTGGCTCATGCTGGCGTTCCTCGAAGCGGTGAGCCGCTGGCCTCGTTGGCGACACCGAGTGTTGCTCGCGGCCGGGGCGCTCGCGGGACTGGCGGATCTCGCGATTGTGGCCTTGGTCGTGGGGCCCCTGCTCCTCGTCCCCGCTCCGTCATTCGCCGCCGCGACGGCTGCGCTCCAGGCGATTCCGACGCGGGATGTCGTGTTCACCCAAACCCATGTCGGCTCGGTCGCTTATCAGCATCCGGTGTTTG
>DAHVOH010000198.1 GCA_027318915.1 Clostridiales bacterium | reverse complement strand
GGCGGTTCGGGGTCGTTTGGGGCCGGCCCGATGCTTGGGATAGCCCAACGGTCTCCAGCTCGCCGTCCAACATCGCCTGCAGCGTCTCCGCAAAGAGCCCTTTCAAGGCCCGCTGGACGTCTTCGGGGGACCGGAAGTCATGGGTCGCGATGAAGTCGCGCATTTGCTCGGGCGTCAGCATGCTCATGGGAAGCCTCCTTACGGCAAACTCCAGGATATGGGATACGGGAGTTTACACAACCCATGCTACACTCCCACCGGCGGGGTGCATCGGCCGGCAGCATCTGGCGCACCTCGAGTGCTGGCGCTCAGTGGACACCGGTGCACTTGTTGCAAGAGAGGGTGCGGGGCAAGGCCCCGCGCCATCACAGCGCGGGGCGGATGCGTCGCATTCTGGATCGGAGGGCCCCGAAGGGCTTTGGACCACTACGAGTGGCTTGCATTGGCAAACCATTCACGTCACCACACGGTGGTCTGTGAGTACGGCGTCGATGTTCCCTTCTCCCGATGAGCTTGGGTCCCTTGGGGCCCAGGGGCGTCGCACCAGGCTTGGCGGGGCTGGTTGATGCACCCCACAATTTGGGCGTCGGCAGAAAAGCCGGCAGGCAGGCTGCGGAGCCATGCTACTGCGCCCCCCGGGCCTTGCGGCCACGTGCGCAACCACCCCGACAACGTGTCGGCACGTTGGTACTGCGCTGCCGCGGACGGGCGGGCGGCGGTCTTCCGAAACTTCACTTGCCCTGGTCGGTCGGCTACAGTGAAGGCGAACGTCAGTAGGCGTCCGCCGCTGGTGTTCAGGCTCGCCACGGGCAAAGGGCCCATGATGGAGACGCCGAGGAGGCAGGTGCGCCATGCGCCGGTGGTTTCGATTCACCCGTGCATTAGCGGGCATTGTTGTACTACCTGTCGCCGTGGCGGTGACCGGATGTCAATTCTTTGGGCCAGCCGGACAGACGCCGCCTCCTTGACACTATCTCTTTGTGCTCACCGTACACGGCTACACTTATCGTGTAACGCATCATACGGTGCCACGGGTCGGCCGCAAGGTGGCAGAGGTTGCATACCAGGGGTCGCCCGTTGCTCCCTCTGGCGCTTATAAGGTCTATAGCATCCCGGGCGTATCCGTGTCGAAGGAAGTTGCGGTCGATGCTCGCCAAGGGTACCTCGAAGCGGTAAGGGTACTGGGGCCCGCTCGGCAGTGATATGTCTTTAGCAACGAAATTCCGCCGGGTTCTCGCGAAGAAACCCCGCCGCGAGAACCCGAAAGGGGCCCGCCGTGGAGGCGAGGACCCTGTCGGTGGTGGCGCACCGACCGGGCGGCCCCGTCGGGACCCGACGGATATGAGCTTGGCGTCCAGTCGGCCTCGCGCCCCGGTGGCCCTCTGGCCAGGACGGCCGTGCCTCGCTCAAGCCTTGGGAATCGGGATTTGGTCACGCGCGCGCTTCCCGCCTTCTTCCCTGATGCGGTGTACGACGAGAAATGCCCTCAGCGCGATGGGGCCTGCAGCAGGATATTCCGCCGCTGATTGTAGAAGCGGGTCGCCAAAAACAGTGCGAACCCCACCGCCGCCATGCTGGCCAGCAACACATGCCCTAAGACCATGCCGGCGACCACGAGCGCAACCAGCAACACGCCATAGGCCCACGCGTCTTCCCACCACTGCCCATTCGGTACAAGGGGCCACAAGCGGACCGGCAGGGCCAAGAGGACGAGGAACGCTAATGTGGCCCACGGTTCCGGTAAGAGGGGAGGCAGCGTGGCGTGGGCTCCGGCGGCGACGAAGCCGCCGAGAATGGAACCGCCGATCCCTCGCAGGACGGCCATCCGGACCCGTGCCCAATAGTCCATGCGACCCGCTCCTTATGTGCAGGCATAATACGCCCAAGGCGAAACTTAGAAAACCCTGCACCACGCTGGGTCGTGACACGCCTTCCGAAAATGGGGAGACGCATGCGCGGACGGCGGTTGAGGACTGAGGTGCCAGCCGTCGCCCACTCCATCTCGGACCGTCTGAATCCCTCCTGGGCCGCCACCGTGGCTGGCCCGTCGAAGTCACCGAGTTTGCGGCAGAGCTTGGCCGGGTGGATAGTCGACATGGCGGCCCGCTCATCGGGGTCGGGAAGATCCAACACGAAGATGTCATCCAAGCCCCCCGTCCGGAGTTCAGCGGCAGCGCCGCGACGTCGTTCGCGGTGGCAACCCAGATGACTCTCCCTGCTCCTTCATCCACGTGAGCAACGTGGACAGCATGCGCCCAGCGATTTCCCCGCCGCCGATGGCCGAGCTCGCCAACACCCTCTCGATTTCATCGGTCCCGCAGACGCACGGGCCCAGGCCGGTGGCCGTTTATGCGCCACGGGAGGAGTGAATCCATGGACATCCGTGACCAGTCCCACGCCGGATGAGTGTGCGGGTGCTCAGTCGGGAGACGGGCCGGTACGGGAAGACGCTTCAACCGATCGCTGCCGGAGGGACGACTACGCCCACGGTCCCCACCCCCCGCCCCAAGCTTACGGGCGGCGTTGCCTCTGAAGCCCCGTAACCCGGGTGGACAAGATCTCGTCGGGCTCGTACCCTCGCGACAAGCAGCGGATCCGCA
>DAHVOH010000197.1 GCA_027318915.1 Clostridiales bacterium | reverse complement strand
CTGCGCGTTCTGAAGTGGTTTGAGGGGCCGGAGAAAACATCCGGGGTCGGTGAAAGCTCATGAGGGGGCTAGCCGGATCCCCCTCGGGCACCGGGCCGACCATCGTCTCTGCCCATCCGTACGGGTCCGGCGGCCCTTCTGATCTATGTGGGGGCACACTCTCAAAGCGCCGGCCCTAGCGGGAGGGGCGTTCCTGTCCGTCTGCGCCGCCGCCTCCTTGATCCTGGCCGGTCGGGCCGCCAGCGGTTCGGGGGCGCGGTTTGATCGGCCCGACTGTCAAGGCGTGTCCATGACGGCCGATGCGGAACCTGCGCTTGCCGTGTCCGATGACCCGCGGCTCCCGACTGCCGGCCTCTCGGAGGCGGGGTGTCGTCGCCGGACCGCGCCGCGCACACCCTCTTCGGGCACTGTCTTGGGTTCCGCTGTCGGGACGGTTTGCGCCACCCGGGGCAGCTCACGGTCCGGACCGGTCTCTGATGTTGTCGTTTTCGGCATGCCGACGGCCTCCTGCTTGGCATCCGGCCCGCTCCGTCCCGCCGTGGCGAGGCCGAATTAGCCGCCGGCCGATCGCGGCCGGCACACCGGCCGAGCCAATGAGCCAGACCCATCGCCCGTATCGTGGGTCACATTCCGGCACCCATCTCGCACCCGGTGCGTTCCGGCACGACCTGGGCGATTTACGGCCGGACTCCGTGCCTGACTGCGGAGAATCGCGGGGCGTCGCCGGTCCGAGGGTCGCGGCCGGCCATGGTGGCGGGCTGACGCCGGACGATGCGAGGACGAACCGCGATTTCCACCGAACCGGTTCGCCCGTCGCGGTCCGGGACCGGGGTCGCCGCGGCGTTCGACGGCGGATCTTTGGTGCGCGCCACCGCCCCGACCGTGCACACAGGCACTTCTCCGCCGTCTGCCCCTGTGCGGGGGAGGCGGCGGTTTTCCGGGTTGCACCCGGCAACGGTCTAAGGCTCCCGGTCCGGAGCTGAATGGGGCCGAATGGCGCCCTGGTATTCGTAGAACTCCAATCGCGACGGGTGCTCACGGTCATGATGCAGCGTGATGTGGGCCACCGGGCCATGCACCTCCTCCGCGTTCACCCCGCCCGTGTGCCAATTGCGGTCCACCAACGGGAAGTTCGAGCCCGCCACCTCCAGGCGCATCTGATGTCCCGGTCCGAAGTAGTTGGCGGTGGTGATGCCCTTGATGCGGATCGCATAAACCCGGCCCGGCTCCAGCAGCGTGGGTGCCTGATAACTGTCCCGATACCGCATCCTCAGGCAGCTCCACGCCACGTTGTATGCCGTGCCGTCCGGGTAGACGTCGACCAACTTGACGAACACATCGGCGTCGGGAACGTCCGTGGACACGTACAACACGGCGTCCACGTCGCCCACGACGGCCACTGCGGTCCGAAGCGCCGGCGTCGAGTAGACCAGGACATCGGCCCGTGCCTCCGCGTCCCGCTGGTCGCACACAATGGGGTCGGATCCCAGAGCCATCCCCAGTGTCTGGACGGGGTTTTCCGGGTCGGCGAGCAGCAGGTCGGGCGGGCTTGCTCCGGCATTCGGCGTTGCGGCAAGCAAGCCGTCACCCCAGAGGGACTGGGCGTGGCCGCCACTGTGAAGATACAGGGTGCTCACCCGCGTTTCAGCCAGAGGCCAGCGGTCGCCGGTGAGCCATTGGCTTGCTCCCATCAGGAACACTTGCACTTTCGGCATCGGCGTCCAGGCGTCGGCGTCGCCGGCTAAAAAGCGGCGAAACCACGCCCACATGATGTCCTCGTACGGAAAGGTGGTGTTGCCGACCGGCCGGTCACCCAACATCGTCTGGGGGGAGGCGGCCCGGATCATGGCGCAGTGGGAACTGGCCGCCATGATGAGGTATTGGTCGGCATGGTGCTGCTGGAACTCGAAGAGTTTGACCGTTTCGTAGGCGGCGAAATCCAGCCAGCCGTTGATGTTCAGTTGCGGAGTGGCGCCGGTGTGGTGGGCGTGGATGTGGTCGGCCTCGTCCCAGACCGGATCCAGGGGATTGACCCGCATGTAGGTGTCGAAGCCGGTCGTCGGGACGCCCAGGCGTTTTAACACGTCGCCGCTTGGCGGGGTGCGCACGCTGCGCTCGAGCGCAGCGGCATAATACTTGTCCCGCGGACTCGGGGCGGTGAGACTAAAGTTCCGCATCGCCCGCTCCATGTCATCGGGGTCGTCGCTGGCCGGCAGCGTGGGCCGGTGCAGTACGGCCGCCGGATGATACCACCGCGCTTTTTGCCAGAGGACCGGGATGCCGCCCTTGTAGAAGAAGCCATGGTTTCCCTCGCAGCCGGGAATGTTGCCGACCCCGGCGCCGGCGCTCAGGGGGACGCCGGCCTTCAGGGCCGGGTGGCCTTCGGCCGCGATGCGCAGCTGGTTTTCGGCCGGCGAGGAGCAGCCGATGAGGCCGACGGAGCCGTTGGACCAATCCTGGCCGGCCACCCAGGTCAGGGTGTCCGCACAGTCGGAGGCCCCATGGCCGATGACACTATAGGGGCCGTCGGACCACCCGGTGCCCCGCTCATTCTGGATGACCACGGCCCATCCCGAAGCGAACGCGCGCCGGAAGACGCCGTAGCCCAGCTGATGGGAGTGCG
>DAHVOH010000196.1 GCA_027318915.1 Clostridiales bacterium | reverse complement strand
ATGGCGAGCAGCTCGTCCTCCGGCACCTCCTGGCACCACCGGAACCAGTCGTTGCGCACCTGCCAGTTGTACCGGAAGAGGGTTCGTAGCAGCTAGCTATGGTGCGGATGATTCAAGTCAGTTCGTTACTGTTGATCTCCAAACCCGCGTTCGTTAGAATAGGAGCATGGACCAGCTCATTCCAGTGGAACGCGCAGCAAAGATGCTCGGCGTGCACCCGAAGACGGTGCGGCACTGGGACGAGCAGGGCAAGATCCGTGTCGTGCGCACACCGGGCGGAAAGCGCCGGGTACCGGAGAGCGAGATCCGCCGCCTGCGCGGAGAAGCGCCGCCCGCTCCGAAACAGCGGGTCCTGGCCGTCTACGGCCGCGTCTCCTCCCACGACCAGAAGGCGCATGGCGACCTGGAACGGCAGGTGAATCACATCCGTGCCGTGATGGAACAGGATGCCGAGCCACCGTTCGCGGAGACCCTCACGATCACCGATGTGGCCTCCGGCCTGTCGGACAGGCGCGGAGGTTTGTTGCGGCTAATGACGCTGGCCCGTGAAGGCCGGGTCACCGATCTGGCCATCACTTACAAGGATCGCCTCACCCGGTTCGGGTTTGGTTACCTGGAGCAGTTCTTCACCGGCTACGGCGTGCGCATCCATGTGGTGGACGGCGGGGAGGACAAGAAATCGCTTCAGGCGGAGCTGGTGGACGACCTGGTCTCCATCGTCACCAGCTTCTCTGGAAAGTTGTACGGCCTGCGGAGCCACGGCAAGGCGCGCGAGCTGGTGTCCGCCGTCAAGGGGGTGGTATCGGATGCAGGCGAGCTTCCAGGCCAAGATCGCCGATGAGTCTCTGTATCCCGCGTTCGAGGCCATCGCCGACCTGTACGGCCGAGCCGAGCGGCATCTGTACGTGGACGTGCACGTGCACGGCCGGAAGCTGAACGAGTGCAAGTCCGAGTACCTGGGTCGGTTCGGCCTGACGGCGCGGCAGTTCAACGCCATTGGCATCCAGCTTGCCGGGAAGGTGGAGGCGGCACGGCAGGGACTGGCTCAGCGCGTCGAGAGTCTGCACGCGGCCGTGGCGGCTGCGGAGAAGGCGGTGGCCAAGCTCGCCAAGCAGGTGAACTCTCTGGGCCGACGGTCAGGGCGCAAGCGCGGGGAGCCGGTCCACGACGGGGAAAGGGCGGAACGCCGTGGGCGGGCCGCCTTCCGCCTGCACCAGAAGCGACGGCGGTTGGAGGAACTGCGCGCCCGGCTGGCGGTGGCCGAAGCCGACCGTCAAGCGGGGCGCATCCACCTCTGCTTCGGCGGCAGGCGGCTGTTCCGCCGCCAGTTCGCGTTGGTGGACAACGGCTACCGCGATCACGCCGAGTGGCAGGGGGCGTGGCGCCGGGCACGATCCTCCCAGTTCTTGTGCGTGGGGTCCAAGGACGAGACGGCGGGCAACCAGAGCTGCACGCGCCAGAGCGACGGCAGCCTGCGCTTGCGCGTGCCGCCGTCGCTGTCGAAGCGATTCGGCCACTGGGTCAGGATCCCACCGGTCCGGTTCCCCTACGGGCAGGAAGCGGTAGCGGCGGCCTTGGCCGCCGGTCAGGCGGTCTCATACCGCTTCGTGCGGCGGGAGCGCAAGGGGCATGAGGTGTGGTACGTGCACGCCACGGTGGAGCGGGCTGCCACCAAGGTGAGGACCCACGCGGCGGCGGGCGCGGTGGGCGTGGATCTCAACCCGGCGCATGTGGAAGTGGCAGAGGTGGACCGGTACGGGAACCCGCTGCACGTGCGTCATCTACCGGCGGGGATCCAGGGCCGGAGCACGGACCAGGTGTCCGCCACGCTGGGCGAGGTTGTGGCCGATGTGGTGGCCCAGGCGAAGTCCACCGGCAAGCCGATCGTGGTGGAGCGGCTCGACTTCCGCGCGAAGAAGGCAGCTCTGCGCGAGGTAGGCAACCGACAGGCGCGGATGCTGTCGGCGTTCGCCTACCGGCGGTTGCACGCCCTGGTCCGCAGCCGGGCGGCCCGCGAAGGGGTCGAGGTCATCGAGGTCAACCCGGCGTACACGTCCGTGATCGGCTTCGCGAAGTTCGGCCCCGGATACGGGCGATCGTCCCACGCTGCCGCAGCGGTGGCGATCGCGCGCCGGGGCCTGAGATTTGGGGAGCGGCTCCGGTCCAGGTCCGCCCTTCCGCTACCTGCAAGGAATCGCGGGAGGCACGTCTGGAGTGACTGGCGCCGCGTGGCCCAGAGGCTGCGTGCTGAGAAGGCACGTGGTCGGCGTCCCTCCGAGGGAGGCCGTGGCAGGGGAATACCCCTATCCTCGGCGGCACCTGTGGTGGCTTGTGCGCCGCAAGGCCCGCCTTGCGATGGTCTGGCTGCGGTCCCGGGGTGCGATCCCCCGGCGCAAATGGTCGGGAACACCGTTCGCCCGGCATCGTAGGCCGAAGGTGAGCCTGTGCCCACCGAAGGTCACGATCTTAGGAACGGTTGCAGAACGCCTGGGTCAGGTGCAGGTGCGCGCCCTCGAAGTCAAACGGCTCGGCCTCGGTCCATAGCCGGCGGATGACCGTGCATGCCTCGCTCAGGCTTTCGACCGCGTGGACCCCGTCGTGGAAGGGCAGGCCGTGTGCAGCATACTCCCGCCGGGCCAGCGCGTGGCC
>DAHVOH010000195.1 GCA_027318915.1 Clostridiales bacterium | reverse complement strand
CTGCCTGTGCGGATCGGGGCGGGGTGCGCTTTGCCCCCGCTTTCATGTTGGCCCGGTCTGAAGCCCGCCCACGACACAAACGCCGCCGCCGTGGGAACCCGTTGCCGGTCCGTCCCGCAGTCCGCGAGAATGATCTCCGCCGTACGACGTCCGCCCCCGGGGATGGTTTGCACGCAGAGGAGGGCGTCGTCAACATGGGTGAGCCGCGCGGCGATTTCGGTGCTGACGGCCGTGATTTGTTGGCCCAGAAACGCGACGTGTTGCAGCC
Organism: Clostridiales bacterium; assembly: GCA_027318915.1. The sequence continues at coordinate 2,421 of DAHVOH010000195.1, read as the reverse complement.
CCCAGCGGAGGCGTGGCTGCTGATGCGCCCGCACGAGACCCTGGAGGGCGCGGCTAAGGTCTCGTGCGGGGCCCGAATCCGCGCGTCGGCCAGTTGGGCCAGCGCCACGGGGTCGGTTTCGCCGGCCGCCAGGGTCTGGAGGATGCGGGTGCCGGACTTCCCCAGGGTGTCGCTGATGACGCTCGCGAGCTTGATGTTGGCCTCTTCCAGGGTCTTTGGGATCCGGTTGGCTTCGGCGGCCAGCTCGCGCAACTCCCGTTGTGGACGCGGCGGGATGGCGCGGGCTTTCAAGGCCTCGATCCGCAGCACGGACGCGGTCCACTGGCTATCCTGGACGTCCGTCTTCCGCCCCGGCATCCCGCGAATCTGCTGGAGGTTCACGACGGGCACCGCCGGAAACGCGAATTGCTCCAGCACATTGTAAATCGGCTTCCCGTACACGTCCNTCGCTTCCATCGCCCGTGGCGTCAACCAGTCTCCCGGCGCCAACAGTTCGTCGGTCACGGTCCCGAAGGACCGGGTCTCCGTGTCCGTGGGCATAAGCACGGTCGCGACAATCAGGCCTTATGAATATCCAAGCCGGCGCCATGCGTCACCACGGTCTCCGCGCGAATCCCCCGTCCATTGTTCCTTGACGGCCCCGGAGCGACCAGAATGCTCCTCTGCGGGCTCGTGCCCCAGGTCGGGGTACGGCGCCATTCGTCAACACGCGACGGGGCCGGCCTCGTCTCCTTACCGAGCTCACGGGATCAGAGGGAAACCGACCTCGGGCGAAGGACCTCCCGTCCTTGGCCCCGCTGCTTTTTCACTCCTGTCAACGACCGACACGGTCATGAGCGTCTCCTAGGACGACGGGGTAAAGGCTATGGCCCATGTGCCTGGGTTGGAACTTGGGCTCGCGACCATGCGCGCGGTGGGAATATTGGTCGTACCGAGACTTTGGGCCGCGTACTCGTAAACAAAACCTTCCGGGGCACCCGCAGCACTTGAACCCACTCCACTGACCCAGAGATTGCCGTGCCCGTCGAAAGCCACACCAACCACTCCGCCGCTAATCACCTGGCCCAAGCTAATGCTGCGGCTGGGGGAACTGGTGGTGCCGAGCGTCCCCGCCGCAAATTCGTACACCATGTCGTTCTGGGCTGCGACCCACAGGTCTCCCTGGGCGTCAAACGTTAGGGCAAACGGGTTTGCTCCACTCGGCAACTGGATATGGAAAGACGGCTGCGGGGAGTGGCTGGTGAGGCTTCGGGCGGGGAATTCCAACAACACGCGGTTGTTGTAGTTTGCCACCCAGAGATCTCCGCGGCTGTCAAAAGCGACTGCATCCGGGCCATCGAGCAGCGCGGGAGCCGTAATGGTTGTGATCGCCCTCGGACCCGACGCCAGTGATGGGCCTGCCAGTTCGATCACGCCACCGGCCCCGGCAAGCCACAGATTGCCGTGGCGGTCAAAGGTGAGGCCTTCGGGGGGAAAGCCCGAGAGAGGAAAGTCGTGGATGAGCGAGGGCTTGCCGCCCGGTTGCACGATATACTCCGCGATGCTCGGATGCGTGGTACTCCCGTTGCCGACCCAAAGCTCATGCGGACCGTTGAACGCGAGCGCGTCCGGGTGGTTGAGACCGTTGGTCAATGTCACTGTTCCCGATGATTGGGGGGGTGATGGAAAGAGCGTAACGGAATTGGTATGAATGTCGCTCACCCATAAGCCAGAGGGCAAGGCTCCGGAAACGGACACCGGTTCTCCTCTTGTGCCGGATGTCGACGCTTTCGCCACGCCCGCATTCGAGTGGCCGGAGGCACAAGCGGTGGTCATTGCCGCTATCAGCACGAGGATCCAACCCATCCTCATTGCGCGTGCCACGCCGTTCACCATGGGGTCATCACCGACTTATCTTCGTGAGTGGTGCGTAGGGTTGTCTCCGGCCCCCCGCTCGGTCGCCGCCGATGCACGTGGCGTGACAACACACGAGCCTGGCCGGTCGGCCCGTCCCCGCCGCCGCGACGGCCCGACTTTCCCGGTCCCTGCAATGTCTCGGGCATCTTCCGGCCGACGCGTGAGACCACCTGCGGTCCGACGCTTGCGCACGGCGATTGACTCCCCGCAGCGCCGGTGACGACGGAGAACGCCGACACGCTCCGCTGCAGGGTGTCCGTGGCGCCAAGCGCGACGGTGTTGGTGCTGGCCGCCGTGGGCGTGCCACGGACCGTCCCGTCTGTGGGAATACGGGCCATACCTGCAAACCTCCTCGGCTTCTCCTTCCAGCTCAGGAGAACGGGCCCAGCGGAAACCAACGGGCCGCCCACCAGAAGAACCCTGGACCTCCTGGTGTCGGTTGGGCAGGGGCGGCAAACAGACTCCACGACGACAGAAGCGAAACGCCAGTACGCGATGAGCAATTCACCAGAGCGCGGGGGAATC
>DAHVOH010000194.1 GCA_027318915.1 Clostridiales bacterium | reverse complement strand
TTCATCACCGGCCTACGCCGAAGCGATGCAGCAGCTACACCGGCATTATCGATAACGCGATTGACAATCATCTCAGCGACCTCGGCGATCTTCCAGGCAAGTTGCTCGCCGACGAGAAGGTTCTCTGCACTCTTGTGGACCCGCGTCTCGTGCTCAATCATCGCCCGTTCCACCCGTTTCTCCTCCGCTATTGCCAGGTTGTGTTGCGCTACCAACGTTGCCCGCCATCGCACCTGTGGTGTTTTCGTGGGAATTGAGGGTCTCGCCAAGTCCAAGCAAGCTGGCTGAAGCCAAGTCGTCCACCGTCCCGCAAAGCCAGACCAGATGGTCGGGGTGGCGTGATGGAGCGCGTTCGCCGGGAACTCCAACCGCGCGAATAGCGTACAAGCCCCGTCCGTGAGGCCGCGGGGTTCACGCACGAAAGTTCAGCAGATGGAATCGCGGGGCTCAGGCAATATCGGGCGCACTCAGCGGTCATCGCGCCCCGGAATACACTTCCACCCTGGATTCCGCTCTCCAGCCGTCTGGGCCATCGAAAACGCGCTCGAGCGCGGTCACGAATTGTCTTCACCTCCGTGGGAGTCCATCTCGGACAGGGGTTGCCGGCCCTCTCTCAACGTGCTCCGGGATCTGCCGTGCCGTCCCGCCCAGAATGGCGCATCGAGAAGTAAGAAGAAGGCAAGCGCCACTGCCGATGCAGTGAGCAGATACCACGGCCACGGCCCCAATATCGACAGCAGGCTCCACGTATGCGGCGGATGTCGCAAGAACATATAGTTCGCGCCGGCGACCCAGTCCACGATGCCAACCGCGACGGTGTAGCCGGCCGTCATCCCGAACACCTTGATCATCGCCCCCTGACGCGGAACGATCCGCAAACCTGCGACCAGGTGGAGCGCTGCCGCCACGACAGCTAGATGTCTAGTAGTGTATTGAACGGATGGCGACCACAATCCCCGTCCATGAGGGCGGGGTCGAGGTCTCCCGCTACGTGACGGCCTCCCTTGCCGGTTGGGGGACTGTTGGGTCTCGATGTATCGCTTCACGATAGCCAGCGGTGCCCCACCTGCCGATACCACGCAGTACGAAGGGGACCAGAAGTGTTCCCCCCACAATGCCCGCGTGACCTCGGGCCAGTGGCGTTCCCGTACCCGCATGGAGGTCGTAGACCACATGCCTGCCGGTGCGAAAGTCGGCAGTTGCCATGCCCTCGAGAGCACATGACGGCCACTGGCGAAGTGGTACGATCCCATTGATGGGCACCATGAGAACGGCGGTCGTTGCCGTGACCCTGCCGGGCAGCGATTACCGCCGGGCGCACGACTCTGCTCATGCCGCAGCCCTTCTCTGGAACCAGGTGGTCGGCTGGGTGCATGCCGAGTGGAGAGGTGGTAGGTCGCCGGGCAAGTACGACGTGCAGTCCTTCATCACCTCCATCAATCCCGAAGACCGCCCGCTCCATGCCCACACCACCGAGATGATCGCCCACGACCTCCACGATGCGATCAAGGCCTCCAGGACCAACCGCAAGAACGGCATGAAGGTACGCGCCCCATGGCGCAAGAAGAACAACCGCCCGCTGTCTTTCACCAAGGGCTACGGCTGGCGGGTGTCTGGCGGCAGGCTCTACCTGTCACTGGGTCGTGGAAGGCCGAGGATCACCCTGCCCATCCCTGCCGTCGTGGACTCAGGGTCCGGCGAGGTGGTCGCGGTAGATGCCTGGGGAGAGATCCAGCTCTGCTGGGACATCGACGCCAGGGAGTGGTCGCTGCACATCCCGTACACAACAGTGCGACAGGTCTCAATCGGAGAAAACGTAACGGCTATAGACGAGGGAATAATCAACTCGATGGTCCTTGCCACCTGGGCAGGCGAGCGTACCATCGACGTGACGGTGATCAACGGCAGGGAGGGCAGGGCCGTCAAGCGGCTTCGGAACAGGTCGGCCGGTGCTCTCCAACGCAAGATCTCCAGGGCGAAGAACGGCTCCAGGCGTCACCGCGGGCTGGTGGCCGCGAAGAAGAAGGTGAAGGCCAAGGCCAACAGGTCACTCAGGGACTTCGACCACCAGGTCGCTCGCAAGGCAGCCGATCACGTCATCGCGCACGACACGGGTCGCCTCGTCTACGGCGACGTGCGGGGGATCGAGCAAAAGACCAAGAAGCGCCGCTCGGCCGGTCGCCACCAGCGCCAGATCCTCTCGCAGTGGTCGAGGGGTCGCCAGGAGCGCTACGTGGACGAGGCGACCCGGCTCGAAGGAGAGCACCTGGACGAAGCCGGATCGACGAAGACCTGTACCGCGTGTGGAGCACGCAACCGACCAACCGGTCGGGACTACCGGTGCAAGAACCCTGACTGTGGGTTTGCCTGCCACCGAGACGCCGTTGGAGCGATCAACATCCTCCAGAAGGCCATTCACGGGGCCTATGTCCCGATAGGACCGGACACCACGATCCGAGTCACGTATCTCCGGGCTGTCGAGCGTTGGTCGAAAGACCAGCGCAACGCACACCAAAAGGTGCAGCGCCGCAAGGCGAGAGCCCTGAGTAGCGCCCAGAACCGGGCCTTACTTCGAGCAATTCAGATGAGCAAGCCGACCGAAGCCAAGTCATCCACCAGCTCCCAAGAGCCAGACCCGATGGTCGTGGTGGCGTGACAGAAGAGTTCGCCGGTAACCCCTATCGAACGGATTG
>DAHVOH010000193.1 GCA_027318915.1 Clostridiales bacterium | reverse complement strand
CGGCCGCGAAATCGCGAACTGGCAAGCGATCCTCGCGGACGGTACGCGCGGCAATCGTGGGAGCGAGCCGGTCCTGGTGTTCGGCGAGGGATTGCTCGATGACTGGTGGCCCGGCACCCAGCAGTACATCGCCGATGGTATGCAGTTCGCGGGTGTCTCTCACGATTCTACGTGGCTGATCGGCGCTTCGGCATACGGTTACGACGCGCTCGTCGCCGTGCGGCCGGGGCACCCTATTCGCCAGCCACAGACCCGCGCGGCAGCCGTTCTGATCGGTGGCGATTGGCTGCCCTGGTCAGAGAGCGCCCACATTCACGGCCTGCGGCCGGCGTGGTGGCAACATACGTTCGAGCTCAACGGGCAGCGGGTGTGGGCGTCGATCTGCGCCGAGCAGCTCTTCTCCTGGACGTGGCTCGAGGCAATGGCCACCGGGCCTGGCCGGTCCGCACCGACGCTCATTCTGGCTCTGAGCAACCTGTGGTGGGCACCGCCGGGGAATGCAGCACCGGCTATTCAGGCAGCTTCCACCGCCGTCTGGGGCCGGCTGATGGGTGTTCCGGTCATCTCAGCCGTCAACCGCTGAAGCTGGCCCGTTACCGCTCAGGCCCGTTGGATAGTGTAACGACGTGAGCCTGATCTTATCAGTTTGTACCCCGCAGTCTAGATAGCTCGCCCGGCATTTTCCCAAAGCGGTACGTTCCACGGCTCATCAGGGAGGCATCGGCAGAAACCAAAGCGAACATCTGAACCGCGCCGGGTTCTCTGGATGTTTCAAGGCCGCCTGTTCCGGCAACCACGGGGTCGGTATGGGGGCACGCAATTCATGGATGCGATTAACGCGGAGGCGACGAATCAGGTCATTTAAGCCCTCTAACGATGCGCGGTCACTATGGCCCGTCCTGAGGCGCTTTGAGAGAATGACAGCATGGCCTGATGTCGACGGGAGCGGAATGAGCGAGCCGGATTGGAAGGTGTATCAGAACGAGACTGCCGAAGTGTTTCGCCGGCTGGGGTGCAATGCGCAGGTCGATCTCACCGTTGCCGGGGTGCGCGCGTCGCACGCGATCGATGTCCACGCGACCTTTTTGCGGTCCGGCATCCTTTGCACCTGGATTATCGAGTGCAAGCTCTGGAAGAGCCGAGTGACCAAGGAAAAGGTGCTCGTCCTAAAGAGCATCCTCGAGGATCTGGGCGCGGACCGCGGCATCATCGTAAGCGAAATGGGCTTCCAGTCCGGGGCCCAGGACGCCGCCCGCGGCACTAATATCACCTTGGTTACGTCGCTGCAGGAATTCGAGAAGACCGCGCTCGCGGCGACCTCGGAAGTTCCGCTCGCGCACGACGTATCGTCCGGCAGTGCATCGTTCTTCCAGTTCCCGCATCACGCACCGCACGGCTTGCTGCTCGCGGGTGATACCCTCATCACCACCAACTGGCGTGATGGCAGCATTTCCCTCGTCGATCCGGCGAGAAAGGTCGTCACGCGCACGCTGGAACTGGACAAGTACGAGGCCGTGTCGCCGCATGACGGCTCCCGCGTGATCCGTACCTACTCTCCGGGCAGCCTCGCCTTGGCGGATGGCCGTCTTTTCGTCGGCCAGGTATTCTCAGAGGTACTTCTTGTCATCGACTTAGCCACACAAGCCATCGTCAAACGCATTCCCGTGGCAGGCGGCGGCGAGGGGCAACTGGCCGTGTCGGTGGACGAAAAATCGGTCTACTTCGCGAGCAACAAGTCGAACCAGTTTTTCATCATCGATAGCGCGACCTATGCGCTCGAAGCGGTGCCCTACCCGACGGGGGGGCGCGGCTGCCTATCGTTGTTGCGTCATCCGACTCGCCCCTTGCTCTATATCGGCGTTCAGCGCGGCGGGCGCATCGCCGGCCGACCCTATCCTTACGCCAATTGCTACGTTGCCACCTACGACCTGGCACAGCGTCGCTACCTGGCCGATGCGCAGTTGGCCGAAATCATCAATGGCACTACGGACGACGCCACTCCAGCGTGCCTGACCTATGACGACCTCTATGATCGCGTTTACGTAGGTATGTTCCAGTCCCGCCGAGGCATCTGCGTCCTGGACGCCGACTCCGGCCGGTGGCTTCGGGATGTTCGCTTCGAGCGCACGTCAGCCAACACCTCGCCCTTCCCCTGGGTCGACCCGTTGTGCCAGGCGACGGCCGGGCCGTTGCTGCTGACCGTCAACCGGCACAATCACGAGCTCGTCAGCCTCGACCGCGAATCGCTCCAACCACAGTCCGCGGTCTTCCTCGGCGCAACCCCCAATGGAGCCGGTGGCCTTGTCGTGTGGAATGAGTACGCGATCGTCAGCCACTCGAGTCGTAAGGGACTGCACTTCATCCCGCTCAGCACTCTGTCATAGCCAGCGCCCCGTTTTTCGTTGGTGGCGGAAGGGAAGGAGGATGGGTCGCTTCCACGAAGCCCTGAATTGCACCCGGTTTCGAAAGCACCCGGGCGACACAATGGAGCGCCTTGCCCAGTGTAAACCTTACGCTTGCTCGCGTCCGAGAATGGCCGACATGAGCCGGCCGGGACTGCCGGACTCGGTCTATCACGACAGGCGATTCATTCCCCTTGTCGCCCGCGGAACTCCGCCCCCGAAGTCCGAGCCAACGAACCAGCGCGATGAACGCCACCCAAAGACCTCCGCGGGCTCTCGTGGTCGTCGCCACCTACGGGGACTCCTCTGCGTGCGTCACTTTGCCGT
>DAHVOH010000192.1 GCA_027318915.1 Clostridiales bacterium | reverse complement strand
CGGTCGGAGGCTTATGCCGATAGGGTGGACCAATTTGACGGCGATCATTGATACGAATGTCTTGGTCTGGGCCGCGGGCATTCGGGCCGACACGCGTGCCGGACTGCAGCGGGACTCCGACCGGAGGGGCCCGCATCACAACGCGTCGGCCGGTCGCCCCTGGACGGTCGCGCGTTCGCACCACCGTACGGCCCCGCACGCCGCCGTCATACGCCGATTGGGCCAAGACACCCAGGCGTGGCTGGGTGAGCACCCCGGCCCCGTTCGAAACCAATCAGGGATGCGCGCTCCGGTGCCATGCGCAAGCCGAGCCAGGACGGGATCCGGTTGCGCGGCACCGAACCGCACCGCCACTTCCCGCGGCCCGAGCATCATTCACGTTCAGCGACGCCCACACTTGTCCGTCCGGCGGCTCCATAAAGATGTAGAGTAGCGAGAGAGTCCCGTGGCGGAAGACCGACGTTGAGGCGTCGGCGTAGGTGACAGAGCCCGACCCGGTGGCGGACGGCGTCGGCGGGGCGAGCCCCAAGGCCCGACGGTGCGCGGGCACGAATGGCCGGCCCAGGGTGGATGCGGGTGGAGCGGCGGGCCCCGGTGGGCGGTCCGCGTCCCCGGGCTCAGCCTCGATGTCCAGCCCAGCGTTCTGTTGGTCGAGGAGGGGGTTTCTATGGAGAGAGAGGATTCATCCGACCCAGAGGCCTTAGCCGCATTTCTCGACGCCCATCCCGATTACCGCGACACCGCCCACATCGACGAGATTCGGCGCCGGGAATACCCGGAACTGGATCGGGATGGCGTCACCTATCTGGACTATACGGGCGCGGGCCTGTTCAGTCATGAACAGCTTCGCGCCCATCATGCCTGGCTGACCGACCATATATACGGCAACCCGCATTCGGGCAGCATTCCGGCCCTGCGCTCCACGGCCGCCGTGGATGAGGCGCGCCGGGCGGTGCTGGAGTTTTTCCGGGCCGATCCCGACGACTATGTCGTGATCTTCACCGCCAACGCCACCGGCGCCATGCATCTGGTCGGCGAGTCGTTCCCGTTTGGCCCCGATGCGCAGTTGGTCCTGAGCGCCGACAATCACAACTCGCTGTTGGGATTGCGCGAATTTGCCCGGGCGAAAGGCACCGCCGTCCGGTATGTGGGTCTTTTACAGCCCTCGCTGCGGGCGGACGACACCGCCTGGGCGGCCGCGTTGGACCAGCCGCCCGGGGGTCGTCCCCGTCTCTTCGGTTATCCCGCCCAATCCAACTTCTCGGGCGTTCAGCACGACCTGGCCTGGGTCGAGCGCGCTCAGGAGCGAGGATGGCGGGTGTTGCTGGACGCCGCGGCGTTTGTGCCCACCAGCGTGCTGGATCTCGGCCAGGTACATCCGGATTTCGTCCCCATCTCGTTTTATAAAATGTTCGGCTATCCCACCGGCTTAGGCTGCCTCATCGCGCGACGCGAGGCCGTCGCCGAGCTTCGCCGACCCTGGTTCTCCGGCGGCACCGTGCTCGCCTCATCCCTTGCCGCCGATGCTTATGCCCTGCTGCCGGCTCCCTCCGGATACGAGGACGGGACGCTGGACTTTCTCAACATTCCGGCCGTCACCATCGGCTTGTCCCACCTGAGTCGCCTCGGCATGGGGGCCATCCACCGGCGCACGCAGGCGCTGCTGGCCTGGACGCTGGGTCAGCTCACCGGCCTGCGGCACGCCACCGGGCAGCCGGTCATTGAGATATTGGGCCCGGTCGACGCCGCTCGGCACGGACCCACGCTGGCGCTCCGGGTCATGGACCCGGACGGGTCGCCCGTGGACGAGCGCCTGGTGGTCCAGGAGGCCAACGCATCGGGCATCATCGTCCGGGCCGGCTGCTTCTGCAATCCCGGCGCCGGCGAGACGGCGCTGGGTTTTTCCTCGCACCGTCTGCACGACGCCTTTGATCATTCCGCCGCCTGGCATTCCATCGACGACTTGGTGGAGTTCCTCCACATCCCGACGCTGGGCGTCGTGCGCGTGTCATTCGGCGCGGTCAGCACGTTCGCCGATGCGCTCGCCGCCGTGCGGTTTTTCGCCCTGTGGACGGATCGGGTTCCGAGCCACGTCCTGCTGCCGGCGCGCACCGGATGCTGAACGGGGGAAAGGATCGGCGCGGCAAAGACCGCCCTGGGCCCCCGGGGCCGAAACCTCACGGTGCGCGCCGGTCCCTCCGAAACAGGCTCTCAACACCAGTCCTGCCCGGAAAGGGGTGCTCCATGACGGCATGCCCGCTCGCCCCTGCCCTCTCCCCGCTGGCCCGGCGTTGGCGTTGGGCGCCGTTCGGCGTCCGGCCGGAGGGGGTGCGCTGTGTCGACGGCTAGGACCTCGCTGTGGGTGGACTGCGATCCCGGCGTGGACGATGCGTTGGCGCTCCTCTATCTGGCCGGCCACACCGGTGCGGATGTGGTGGCGATCAGCACGGTCCATGGCAACGTGACCGCCGGTCTCGGGGCCCACAACGCGCTGCGGACCTGGGACGTGGCCGGCGTCGCCCACGTGCCGGTCCTGGTGGGTGTGGACCACCCGCTGGTGTACCCGATCCCGACGGCCGAGGAGGTTCACGGCCAGGACGGGCTCGGCGACGCGGGCCTGGGCCCGGCCGTCGGGCGACCGTCTCCGGGATGCGGACCGCTCCGGCTCATCGAGTGGGCCCGCGCCCATCCCGGCCAACTCTGCCTGCTGGCGCTCGGCCCGCTGACCAACGTCGCCGTGGCCCTGCGCCTGGAACCCCGCCTGCCGACGCTGATTCCCCGGCTGGTCATCA
>DAHVOH010000191.1 GCA_027318915.1 Clostridiales bacterium | reverse complement strand
ATGTCGACCTTGGAGTTCCAGCGCTTGGCGCAGAATTCCACGCGCACGGCGCACCAGTTGGGCGGGATCCTGGATGATCTCGACCGCGCAGACCTCGACCCTATCGCCCTGCGCGCCCGGGCGGTGTGGGCGATCGAGACCCTGTTTCATGAGCATGATCGCTGGGCCGAGCTCATGTCCGTCCAGAACTTAGGCATTCCCGCCTAAAGGAGCGCTTATGCTTTCATGGCCCGACCTCTCCCAGGACCCAGGCGCCTTTCAGGCCCGCAAACGCCCAATCGCGCTGGCCGTTACCTTTGCCGACGCCCCGGGCACCTTGCTCACCCGGGAAGGGCCCGTGCGCTATGAGGCCGGGGATGCCCTGCTGACAGGAACCCTGGGTGAACGGTGGCCCATTGGCCGCCACCGCTTCGAGGAGACCTACGAAGCGTTGCCGGGCACCGCCTTAGGACAAGCTGGCAATTACCGCAAACGGCCGCTTTTGGTATGGGCGTGGCCAGCCGATCGCGTGCTCGATGTGCCCCTGTCGGCCGACCGAGGTGTCCTGCACGCGCAGAGAGGCGATGTGATCGTGCAGTACGCCCCCGGGGACTGGGCGGTGGTGGGGGAGGCGATCTTTGCGGAGACCTATGAACGGGTGGATTAGGGGGGATCGTCGCGATGATCCGGCGGGACGTGGCACAGGCAGGATAATCCCGGGATCGGCAGGATCTCCGTGAAAAACCCGTCATCGTCGGCCCGTACCCCAACGGGATATACAGAGCCTCTTTTCTCGCTGAGAAGTGGGTGTGCCGTGGATCAGTGCACGACCCACGGCACGATCGAGGCCGCCGCGGCGCTCGCGGAGATCAGGAAGTCGTGTTCGCCTGACCGCCACAGCCGGAGCGAATGACGGTGAGTGGAGGTCGGCCAGAACCATGGGACTCCCGTGGGGTTCGGCCAATCGCAGACCAGGTGAATGAGGCCCCCGAGCGTAAAGCCCAAGACAGCCGCGGGGAACAGCCCCAGCCCGTGCCCGCGCGCGGCGAGAATCAGCGCCCATACAAAGGCTGCCACCCAAAGTATGCCCCAATGGGTGAAGGTGCGGTGTGGGACCCACGGTATCCGCATGAGAGGGATGTACTCGAGATGGTCGGGTGCCACGCCGCCAAACCAGCCGGCCACCGCGATAGCGAGCAAGTCGGACCATAAGAGCAATGGATGCATATGATGGAGCAGACCGGCCACGAATACCCCGGCGGCAAGTCCTGTGACATGGTGTCCGACGCGCATCATAAAAACCTCCGGCAAAAGGATGAACGACTCCATGCCGTTCATTGTCCACGGCCGGCAAAAAACGCCACTTCAGAAAAGGCGCGGGATTCCCGCCCTTTTCAGAGGATTGAGGGCCTGACTCCCCGGCGGCGAAAGCCAGGGGCTTGCGCGGCGGGTTCGGTCACGAGAAAAGGGAGCCTTTGAGGGCGTTCACGCGTCGCCGTTTGGGTGTGACCGCACCTGCGGGCTCGCTCGCAGTTCCAGTGGTGTTAGAGGGAAGTGGAGTCGTGGTCGCCGTCATCGAGCCGGCCCGTAATGCCAGGGTCGCTAAAAGGCGCAGGCGCCCGGCACGAGCACGTGCCGGAATCGCCTGGAGGTCGGCGAGCAGCTCAGTATAAGAGGCGGGAACCCGCACATAGACATCGATGCTCCCATCCTGGCGACGCTTAGGCATAGGACCAGAAGCCGCGGGCGTTCGCGATTACGCCGTCTTCGGGCACCTCAAAGCGGCTTCGCGGGAAAGCGTCTTGGACCGCTGGCCGATAGAGGTGCGCGCCGCCACCAACCAGGAGGACCAAATCGATATTGTCGGACTGGTCGCGCAGGGCCGCGCGGACATGGGTGGCGATCTGAGGGGCGATTTCGCGTGCGGCGGATTCCAGGTAGGGCGCGATGGCGACACGCTCCCCAAACACCAAGGCCGAATCGCGACCATGACGTAAGGCGTCCTCCAGGGCGTCTATGCCGGGCCCCCCGTCGTGGTCACGTGCGATGTGTTGGTGCGCCGTGTCAAGCAAACGGGACATGGCCTTCTGGCTGGACCCGGATATCAGGTTATGGAATTGGCGACGCTCGAAGATCGCCCAGTCCGCTGAGAAATACCCAATGTCGAGGACCACAACACGTCCCTCGTCCAACAGATCCGTCAGATCCTCACGGCGAGTGTAGAGATCAATATAGGCGCCGGCCGGTTGCGGCAGCACCTGGGTCCGCAAGACCTTGACGTGATGACCGGGAGCCACAAGATGGTCCTGGGTCATGAATTCCTCGAGTCGCTTGCGGTGGGCAGGAATCTGATGATGCGATACGGGCAAACCCGTAATCACCGTATCGATCACGGACCGCCCCGTGAGGCGCAGCGCCGCGTAGAACAGCGCGCGGTAGTTGTCGGTCGTCGTATAATCCGCGTGGAGCTCGCGCGTCGTCCCCTGGAGAAGGCCACGCTCGCCGCACGCAATCCAAGGGGCGCCCTGTACCGATACCTCGATACCGCCCGGCGCATCGTCATTCAGAAACCGATTGGACAGAAGCGTCGCCGGTCCCGCCACAGCCGGCCGCACCAGCGTTTGCGGTTCAGCATGATCGATATCGCCGACCGCCATCTTCACCTGGCTGTAGCCGATATCCAGACCGAGCGCATAAATTCCCATAAAGAAAAGCCCCCGTATTGATGTGGGGACAGCGTGCCCGAAAGGGTTTCGGTGAGGGGCGCGAATGGCGGCCCGAAAATGGGCGCATTCGGGCCGCTGCCCTATGGCGGACGTCTTACCATGCCCTCGGTCCCT
>DAHVOH010000190.1 GCA_027318915.1 Clostridiales bacterium | reverse complement strand
GTGTGACGACGAGCATCCTGCCACAGGACTTGCATCTCCCCCGACGAGCTCCGCGACGCACACCCGGTGGGATGGATGAGGGCACCGATGCGTCTTCGGCAGGGGGCCGGGATATCAGCGGACCGGCGTTGCACGAGGCTGATTAGCAAGAACGCGAGCAGCATGGCGAACCCCAAGGCCGTAATCCCCTCCGGCTTCTTCAGGAACACGGTATCGACGAAGTCCGGGGCTCGAGCTACATCAAGATCGTGAACAACAGAAAGGGCGGAACCGTGTGTTATGCCGTACGGACCCCCTCCGCGGCCTCCCGGGCCGTGCGATACCCCAACGCACGGTGTAGGCGCTGCCCGTTGTCGAAGAGGTCGAGGGATGTCCAAGAGGACCGCCTACTTCGGCCCGCGTCCACAACTGGCTACGGCAGACCCACGCCTTCGTCAGCGGGCGGTGCCGGGACTGATAGGTAGACCAGGGCCTCGCCAGAGGTGTCGTCGTGACAGGATTGGCGTGAACCCTGGTCCCCCAGAACCCGGCGTGTGGATTTCCCGCACCGGACTCCCCCACATGCTGACGATGGCACCGTCAGGAACCGCCCTCGTGGGGGCGGGAGCCAGACCCACTGCCGCGCCCGCCAGGCTTTTGCGTGACCCACCGCTCCCCTTGGCTGCGCAGATTGAGCGTCCGCATCCAGTGCCATTCAACCCGCCGCGGGACCTGTTCCCGCTTCGGCTAACCATGCCACAGGCCGAAGTGCGATGACCCGGGCCCTCGTGTTCACCCCTTCGGGTTGATCCCGTCCACCGGGTCCTGCAAACCCGACAGGCAACACCGATGGTCGCTATCGCAACGGGCCCCGCCTGTTTCGCGCACCGAAAGGAAGCCCGTATGCATAATCCCCTCTACCACCTCAAGCACCTCCAGCGGCCGAAAACGTGCGACCATGCGGAAACACCCGGCCGAGTCGCGTCCACATGCCCTGGAATTACCGGGGCTGGTGACGCTGGGGTTCTCGCGCCCGTACGCCTCGTGACATTATTGTGTGCGACTCGGTCACTTGCATTATTACAGACCTGATTATTATCGTCCGTAAGAATTGTAGGCATCGACGGCGGATCCGTACCACCCGGCCCCATCGTTCCTCTGCACCACCCGTCGTCGCACCAGGGCCGGGCCCAAAACGATCGCTCCCGCCGACGATAGCCCGCCTTTTCGGACCACTCACGGCGGAGAGCCGCGATGCCCATGCGACCAGGACAGCCGTCGTGATGGTCCTCTCGCCCTAAGACCTGTTGCCAGGAAAGAGGTCGGAGGGCAAGCCTCCGACCTCTTTCCCTGAAATCCAATCCGTCAGACGGTCGGAGGCACCCGCAGGCGACGGCGATACCAGACCAGAGCCGCTACGCCAATCCCCACCAACGGAATGCCCACGGCAAACGGCACCTCCGGCAACTGGCCTACCGGGATCGGGGACTGCAGACACACAGGGGCTGTCCCCACACCCTTCCCGGTTTGGTTCAGGGAGTTGTACATATGAAACACATTGCCCCCAGGATTGGGGACCAGCTGAACCGTATAGCTACCGGCCGGGAGCGCCGGACTGAGGGAGTACGTGTACTCCGCCGTCGCGCTGTTGCCAGGCATGACAGAGACGTCCGGGTTCAGGATGCTGGTAGGGCTTATGCCACCGGGGGGATACTCAGCGTGGTTATTTTGGTAGATCTGTATGTTCGGCAACGCTTGAGGGTTGTTCGCTACCATTGATGGGTTCGGGAAGTACCACGGACCGCCGTCGTTTTTCGTTTCCTGCACCGTAATAGCAAGCGTAAGCTGGCTTAGGGGAAACGACGTCTTCGATACAACTGAAAGATTAGTCACGGTGAAGTTGCAGGTGCCGCCACCGCTGACATTATTCCCCACAAGCGAACCGGGCGTGATGGACCCTCCCGGCCCTCCGCTCGCAAACACCGTCGCGCTGAGAGCAAGAAGAGCTATGCTCGCGCTTAGTGCAAGCGCCAATTTCCGTCCAAAACTCATGGGCCATCGAGCCTCCCTTTGTCCCGCCGAGCGGTCCGACGTCGGTTCCCTTGTTCTTCTGCTCCTACCAACGGTCAGCTTACAACGGTGTGTCGGCCCATACAGTCACGACCATGCTGTCACATGGAGTCTCAAGTTCGTCTCAGCAGTCGGCAATCGTGACGATGGATCCAACCGAGCCGTTGTTGAAAGTGGTCAGGCACAGATGTGGGCGGGCATACTCAAACAGGGCGCCCACGGCGGGCAGGCTGCCAGGGACTGCCACGCGGCCACATTCACACCGCACCTTCACCTTAGGAACCCTGGCCGATTAATGGATCTGTTACCAAAGCTACGGCGAGATGTTGAGATTGGGGTCGGACCGTAGGGAGCGGCCGTTGGGGAGCCGCTTACAACCGACCCGACCGCGACGAATCCTTGGCGACGTTAGGTTGATTTCGTGGACAATCCGAAAAAGGAGCAGGATCTGCAATAAACGGAGCGAGGCGAGTCCCTTTGGAGCAGCCCGATGATGGCGAGCATACAGCGCGGGCGGTATAACTCGTCGCTCGCTGGACCAGGCCTGCCAGCGAGATTGCCGAGGAACTCCGGGTGCCGCGCAAGATGCTCTACCGGTTCCTGGCCGTGACGCGCCAGCATCCAGACGAGCCGTTTGTCGGCTGGGAGCGGCTGCGCGCGGAAGATCAGCCGGTCCGCGATCTGCAACGCCGGATCCAGGATCTCGAAGAGGAGAACGCGATCTTGAAAAAGCTCTGCACCTCGTCACCGGCGGTGAGAAGCAAGCTTTCGGTTCATTCATGACCACCGCTTCGCC
>DAHVOH010000018.1 GCA_027318915.1 Clostridiales bacterium | reverse complement strand
TGTTGGATGCCGGATGACTCTGTCGAAGAGCCCCTAAACGATTCCGCAAGGTGCACCAGACCTCGACGACTGCACCGTCCACATCGTTGACCGTCTCCGCGCCGGCCGGCGGCTGGGCCCGGACCACGGCGAGACTGCCCGCGAATGGTCCCCCGTGCGCGGCGTGGGGCGGCAGGAGCCCAACGATCCGACGCGCCAGGCGGCGTTTGCCGCCCGACCAAGGGAAGGGCGGCGCGAGCGCAGGCACGATTTTCCCTCCCCTCTCTCACCGACCCCGGTCGTCCGCCAGCTGAAAGCGGGCCTGCCGGAACACGGCGGCGGCCGTCCGTTGGACGTAGCGCCGGAGGCCGGCCGGCCCGCCCGCCCTTTCGGTCCGCGCCTCGCCCAAGCCAGTCCGGGCGCGGATGATCTCGGCGGCGATTTCGGCCTCGCCAATCCGCTTCGAGGTGTTCTCCCAGACAATGCCGGAAGGCGGGCGAGGAAATGGTACGCGTGCGGGGCTCCCTCTTCGTTGCGTGTTCACTTGACTCACTTTGTACAGTCATCATGTCCGGATCGGCCGGACGGTGCAAGACACACCCAGTTTTGGGCGATGCGCCGATACGGGGCTCACGCTCGCAGTGGGTACCAACAGCTCCGGGAACGTCAGCATGGGGACCGGCAGTCGTTGGGGCAACGTCGTACACACGACAAAGACGGACAGCTACGCCACTTCCTCCCACGTGGTCATTGGGGGCGCCGACGACATTAAAACCAAGTGGGCTGGCCCTCAAGCCGTGAATGCGTCGGAATCGGGGTACGCAAGACAGACGTCCGCCCTGTATCTGAATTATGGGGCGGCTAGCGGTCGCCCAGAGACTGAGTCGGATTATCGAGCTAACCCTGGTGCCATCGAGAGCCTCATCCGTCGAGCCGTGACCGGCACGCGCCGCGCCGGGTGGAGCACCCGAGGGCCGGGTCTGGTCGCAGTGGTAGGAGCCGGCCTAATCGTAGGGACGCATCTATCCGGCGTGGCCCGCGCCAGCACACCCGCTCGCCGGGCCGGTTTCAGGCCTGGGTCAACCTCCCCACGCCACTACCGGCCCGCGATCTCGGCGCGGACGCCCACATCTCCGGATCGGTGTTGATGTCAGGTTTGATCACCGCGGTCGGCGCGGCCCCCGGCCGGGTGCCCGGCTATGCGAACCGAAAGCCGGAGCATCCCGATGCCCAGTGCCGTTAGGGATGGGTCATGACCGTCAACTCCAACGCGGAGGGGTGCTCGGGCCCCCACAGGATGCGATTCTCCGCCACGCGCCATGTACGAGCGCGCCCAAGGGGTTCCCCCGTATTGGAGTTGAGATCGAAGCGCGGGAAATTGCTGCTGGAAATATCCAAACGCAACCGATGTCCCGCCGCAAACAGGTTCGCGGACGGATAAAGCTCGATAGTCAGGGGGACCACCGCACCGGGAGTGGCCATCTGTTCGGCATCGTACCCCCGGCGAAATCTGAGCCGTTGAATGCCGTCGGTAATGTTGAGCGCGTAGCCGTCGGGATAGTCGGGATGGGGCGGGTACCAATCCACCAGTTTTGCGGTGAAGTCCGTGTCGGGACCATCCGTGGATACATGGAGCGAGACCGTGACGGGGCCGGTCAGAACGACGGGCGCCGACAGCGGCTCGGTGGCGAAAACCAGCACATCGGGCCGGCTGGCCAACGGGCGGTACGGCGGCTCGGCGCCAAACAGTCCGGCATAGGTGACCTGGTTCTGACCGCCGATGGGCGAGACGTGGGTGAGGCGGTCGACGACGGGGATGTCCTGAAGCAGTTCCGGGACCGGCAGGATGTACTTCAGAAACGACAAGTTGCCGCCGACCGTCGGTACCGGGTGAGTCGGATCGAAGCGAAAGCTTCGGCCGCCGGCGCGGACGGGAGGGTCCGTCGCCAGCCTGCCCGCGTCGGCGAGAAAGTAGCGCACCGGCTTGGCGTCCGGCGGGGGCCAGAGGCGACTCTCCTGCCATTGTCCGCCATGGTCCAGGCGGCCGTCTGCGCGCCGCCGGCCGGAACCGCCCCCCATCAAGAAGTAGCGGACACGACTCACGGGTTCCGCGCCGATGCCTTTCAACCAGTAGTCGAACCAGTCCCGTTCGAGCGTCATGAAATCGACGGCGGCCTCCGGACCGAAGTCGACGTCGCCGGCAAATGTGTGTTCGGGCTCGGCGGTGCCGTGCGTCCACGGCCCCATCAGCAGGTATTGTGGACTGTGCTTGAGCGCCGTGAGGCCGAGAAAATTGCGCAGCGTGGCCCGGGTGTAGGAGTCGTACCACCCGCCCGAATAGACGGTGGGCACGTCGGCGTGTTCCGCATAATAGTCTTCCACGTTCAGTCCGCGCGACGCCCACAACGCCCCCGCGGTGCCCTCCGTCAGACATTCCCAGTACCAGCGTTCGGAGGCTGGGGACAAGGCGAGCGGGCTCAATCCGGGCTGAGGCAGCATCCATTGGAGCCAATCGCGCAGGTCGATGGACGCGAGATGCCGGCGGGCGTCTTCCGGGATGCATGGATCGGTGGCCGCCCCGTAGAATGCCCAGCCCATCCAGCGGAGCTCGAACGCGCCGCCTTGGCGCACACTGTCCTTCAATCCGTTGGCAATGCCTTCGTGGACCCACATGGCGGACAGATGCGGAGGGGCCAGCGTCGCCAGGGCGCTCTGCACCCAGGCCATGTACGAGGTGCCGAAGGTACCCACGCGGCCATTGGACCAGCGCTGGCGCGCGATCCACTCCACCGTGTCGTACCCGTCTTCGGCTTCATGGCGGCCCAGCCGGAACGCGCCTTCGGAGCCGAAGCGCCCGCGGCAATCTTGGATGACCACCGCATATCCGGCCCGAGCGAACCATTCGGCTTGGGTGAGACGCTCCCGCGCGGACCGATCATAGGGCGTGCGCAGGAGGAGCGCCGGCAGCGTTTCGTGATCCCGGGGCAGATGCGGAAAATACACATCGGTGCCAAGACGTGTCCCGTCTCGCGCCGACACGTCAACACCCCGCTCGACCCAAATGCTCATAATGTCCTCCCGTCTCCGTCGCCCGCCCCCGTGCCGTCCCATGGTCCGCGGGCGTCACCCGGATCGCCCGTCCTACCCAGGTGCCCTCAGGGGTGCGGGCCGGGACCCCACCCTGATGAACGCTCTCGCCGCCCAACCCGGCACGGGTCGAGTGACGGGGGTCCAAGCTCGCCCTCGGCCGTTCCTGGCTCGGCGACCGCAGTCCCGCGCCGTTGGGCATCGTGCGCTCGTATGCGGATCTCCCCAGGCGTCGATCGGAACGGTTCCGGCGCTCTTCAAGGTTATCGCATATCTGCCCGCTTGCCTTCTTCCCGGCTTGGACTGGGCAAGGGGAATGCGCGCGGTGTGTTCATAGCGGACCGGATGTGCGTCGGCATGCCATCCCGGCATCAAGTGTGCCCCATCGCCACCGGGGCGGGCGAGCCTGTTCCCCAAGGCCGCGCGTCCCTCCGGAAGGGGGGATAAAAACCTCCCTGATATCTATCGGCGCAGAAATCGAGCGATTGTGCAACAAACCGCGCGTTTATCGTCAAAAAGTTTCCGTCGCGGACAGGAGCCGACAGACATCGTGTGGAATACTTGGCGGAGATGGAGGAGCTCGCGCTTATGGACGAGGCGTTCGTCGGTCGCGCCAATGAATTGCAGCATGTGGTCCGGCGTCTTGGAGAGCTTGAGACTGCGCGCCGCGGCGGGTTAATCTTTGTCGGCGGCGAAGCCGGCATCGGCAAAACATCGTTGGTCGAGCGGGCGCTGCGCGCCCGGCAGAGTGCCGGAGCGGTCGCGGTGGCCCGTTGTCTGGACGGCGCGGCCGCCGCGCCCTACGGCCCTTGGCAGGACGTGGCCGCGGCCCTGCGGGAGCAGGTGGGTGGACGGCCGCTGGCGTGGGGATCGTGGAGCGCCCATGATCCCCAAGCCCCCGCTTTGACGTTGGTGCAGGCGCTGCTGGACTGGTTGGGCGGCTGTGTGCCGGCGCCGGTGATCGTCCTGGAGGATTTGCAATGGGCCGATCCGGCGACCTTGGACGTGGTCCGACTGCTGGCGGCCCGTCTTCCCCAGGTCCCCTCCCTCATTTTGATGACCTATCGCACGGATGAGCTGCACCACAGCCATCCGCTGTGGAAGCTGTTGCCCGATGTGCAGCGCTACGGGGCGGAACGGATTCTCCTGGCGAGACTGCGTGCGCCCGAGGTGCAGGCGATCGTGGCGCGGTGGGTGGAGGACCCGGATCTGGCGGCACGGGCGGGGCCGATAATTTTTCGGCGTTGTCAGGGCGTCCCCCTCTTTGCCCATGAGCTGGCCCGTCAGGTGGCTCGAGACGGCGTGCTGGATGCGCGGCGGTTGCCCGACACGGTGCTGCAGGCGATAGACAGCCGCTTGGACCGCCTGTCGTCGGCCGTCCAGGAGCTGTTGGAGCCGGCGGCCGTGATGGGGGAGCAGGTGAGTGTGGCGCTCCTGGAGGCGGTGGCGGACAAGGGCGAGGACCTGCTGGCCAAGTTGTTGCAGGAGCCGGGCGTGCGGCAGGTTTTGCGAATGGATGCGTCCGCCGACCTTTTGGTGTTCGAACACAATTTGGTGCGCGAAGCGGTTTTGGCGCGCATGTCACCGGCACGTCGCCGGCACTGGCATCGCCGTGTCGCCGACACCTTGCTGCATGCCGCATCGCCGGACTTGGACGCGGTGGCGCATCACCTGGCCGAGGCCGAGGATCCCCGGGCGGTGGAGGCTCTGCTCCGCGCCGGCACGCACGCGTACCGGGTGGGGGCGATGGCGCAGGCGGAAACCAGGTGGCAGGCCGCCCTGGATCGCGCCGGGGAAAACCATCCCGACCGGGCGGAAATTCTGCTTAAACTGGCGTGTGTATGGCGCTGGACCGACTTGGGCCGGGCCGAGCAGTGCCTGGTGGAGGCCGCGCGGACGGCGGCCGGCCACAAACAGAGGGCGGTTTCCACCTGGGCCCAGCATCACCTGGCCCTGCTGGCTCAGCAGCGCAACTTCCCGGTGCGGCAGCAGATGGAGACGCTATTGGCCCAGGAGGAGGCGTTGCTGGACCACGACGAGTATCTTCGCCTCGAAAACGATCTCTTCGGCGAAACGGCAGGGTGGGCCCGCATCGCCGTGCCCTACAGTGTGGCCCTGGCCATAGACGGCGCCAGAGAGCAGGCCGAGGCCGTGCTGCGCCCGGTGGCGCAGCGTGCCGCCACCCAGCTCGCCCCGGACGTCGATTACGCCCGGTTGACGTTGAGCTTTCTCGGCGGACACTACGCCGACATGCCCGGATGGGCCATGCAGGCATCGCACCGGTCCCTGCTGTTGGGCAACTATCGGGCCGCCGTGCTGTTCAAGAGCCACGAGCTGTTGTTTACCCTGCTCTTGACGCCGACTGACCGGACACGGGTGGATCGGTTGGAACAAGAACTGCAGGGATTGGAGGACGAGGCGCTTCGCCGAGCCGGCAGGGCCCTGGTCTCTCCGCCGTATTCCGCCGTCGGCATCGCTCAGTATCTCACCGGGCGATGGCGGGAAGCCCGCCGCAACCTGGTGGAATGCGCACTCGCCGAACGGGAATCGGCTCCGGACGCGATACTGGTGTTGGGCGCGGATCTCCTGCTGGAGGAAGGAGATCTGGAGCGTGCCCGCGAGGTAGCCTCGTGGCTGGCTCCGCGGCATCCGGCCGATCCGGCGCCGTTCGGCACGGCGCAGGCGCTCGCGCACGGAATCAAGGCGAGGATCGCGGCCGCGTTGGACGACGAGGTCACCGCGCAGGCGTGGCTCGACGGGGGACGCCGGCAACCCACCGCAGACAAACCCATGATGGCGGCCGATCTCCTGACCACCGCCGCGCTGCTGGCGGAACGCGCCGGCCGCCTGGATGAGGCGGCGCGTTTGGCGGGGGAGGGCCGGGCGGTGGCCATGGAGGTCCCGCTCTGGTGGTATGTCGTGCAGGCGGGCCGGGTCGAGATCCGCGCCTTGGCGGCGGGGGGACGGGCGGATGACGCCGAGAAGGTCTATCAATCGATGCAGAGCATGGCGCACAACGCGTCCTACCTCGGGCTTGAGGCCCTGCTGACCTGGGATCGCGCTCAGTGGGCGTCGAGGGCTGACGAGCGCAGCGAAGCGGCCCGGCACGCCTCGGCGTTGTTCCACCGGATGGGCTCGCCGCAGTTGGCGCGCGCCAGCGTGGCCGCGGCGGAAGGTCAGGCGGCCCCCGGACCCTGGGTCACGGTCCGCGAGCGGGAGGTGGGCCGCATGGTCGCGGAGGGGTTGACCGACCGGGAGATCGCCGACCGATTGGGGATTTCCCCGCGAACCGTGGACCGGCATCTGCGGAATCTGTTTCAGAAGCTCCAGGTCAGCAACCGGGCGGCATTGGCCGCCCATGTGGTGCGACGCCACTGGGCCTGATATGGGGAGAATTCCCCATATCCTCTTGGCCGGGCCTATGAGGGGTTTTCCCGATAGTCCCCGCCGCCGCCTCCTGCTAGCCTGGGATCGGACCGCCCGAGCACAGGATGAAGGGGAGGGACCGGCACGATGGTTCTGCTGTTGGTCAGCGGTCGCGCCCGACCGGATCATGCGGCGGAAGCCGAAGAGTTTGTCCATACGGTGGGCACCTATTTTCCCGGCGCCGAGTTGTACGCGGATGAGTTCGGCCCCGTCAGTCAACTGCACTTCCTCGTGCCGTTCGATTCGTTGGCCGCCTACGAAGAGCGGATGGAGCGCCTGCGTCAAGACCCCCACTACCTTCGACTCTGGGAGGACGGGCTCCAGTGGTTTGACACCGACCACCTCGAGTTTCGCGTTCTGCGTCAGTTGAGTCCGACGTTGGAGTGAGAACGCCGGCGTCGTTTGGCGGCCCCGGGCCCCCGCGACGGCTCCGTCCGGCCGGGATCCGTCCGCCGGGAGCGGTGGCGGCGTGCCCCGGCGCATGCCCATGCCGGCTCCCTTCATCACCAAGCGGTATAGGGGGATGGGAATGACCGTGGTGGTTGTGGTGCTGGTGGCCGCCGGCGCTCTCTTGATGGCGCTCGCGGGCCGCACCACCTGGCAGTTGATCCACATGCTGGACTCGAGCCGCTACCGGCGCACCTGGACCATTTTGTTCGGCTTCATCGGGCTGTTCGAGGCCGCGTACCTGGGCACGCTGGTCTTGCTGGTCCTCAATGTCCACCTGCTCACCTTCTTCCTGACCGGCGTCGTGTTTCTGTTTGGCGCCTGGTTTGTGTTCTTGGTGGTGCGGCTGGGCCGCTTGACCATCGCCGACCTGCAGGCCACGACACGGGAGGCCGAGGCGGCCAACCAGGCCAAGAGTGCGTTTCTGGCCAACATGAGCCATGAGCTGCGGACGCCGCTGAACGCCATCATCGGCTACAGCGAGATGTTGACCGAAACCGCCGAGGATGCGGGAGCGGAGGACTTCCTCGATGACCTGCACAAAATCCACACGGCGGGCAAGCATCTCCTGTCCCTCATCAACGACATCATGGACATTTCCAAGATTGAGGCCGGCAAAATGGACTTGTACCTGGAGACGTTCTCCGTGCGCGACCTGGTGCAGGACGTTGTCAACACCATCGAGCCGCTGATGGCCACCAATGCCAATACGTTTGAATGGGATCTGGATCCCGACGCGGGCTACATGCATGCCGATGTCACCAAGGTGCGGCAGACCCTGTTCAATCTGCTCAGCAACGCGGCCAAATTCACCGACCATGGAACGGTGCGCCTCCGCGCGACGAGGGAGTTGCGCGACGGGCAGCCCTGGGTGGTGTTCGAGGTGCGCGACACCGGCATCGGCCTCACGGAAGAGCAGCAGGCGCGCCTGTTTCAAGCCTTCACCCAGGCCGATGCCTCCACGACGCGGAAGTACGGCGGAACGGGATTGGGATTGGCCATCAGCAAGCGCTTTTGCCAGATGATGGGGGGCGACATTACGGTGGAGAGCGCCTACGGACAGGGCGCGGCGTTCACCGTCGAGCTGCCCGGCTTGGTGGACGCCCCGACGGCGGCCCCGGGCCCGTCCGAGCGCACGGTGCTGGTGGTGGACGACGATCCGGTCGTGCGCGACTTGCTGCAGCGGATGCTGGCCAAAGAAGGCTACGGGGTGGCGATGGCGGTCAGCGGCGCCGAGGGCTTGCGGCAAGCGGAAGCCCTGCACCCGATCGCCATCGTGTTGGACATCTGGCTGCCCACGCTCGACGGCTGGAGCGTGCTGCATGAATTGAAAAGCCGGCCGGACTTGGCGGGCATCCCCGTCATCTTAATTTCTGTAAGCCCGGACGTCCGCCGCGGCTATGCGCTGGGGGCGGCCGACGTGCTGACCAAACCCATCGATCGGGATCGGCTGCTGGCGGCGCTGCGCCGGCATCGGCGAGCCGGCTCCCGTTCGGCCCTGGTGGTGGAGGATGACGAGGCGACGCGGGCGCTGCTCGGGCGCATGCTGCGGCAGGACGGGTGGGATGTGGCGGAAGCGGACAACGGAGAGGCGGCCCTGCAGCAGTTGAAGGAAGCGGTGCCCACGGTCATCTTGTGCGACTTGATGATGCCCCGCATGGACGGCTTTGAGCTGATTGGCCTGCTGGGACGGAACGACGCCTGGCGCCATGTGCCGGTCATCGTCGTGACGGCGAAGGACATGACCGCCGACGACTATCAGCGGCTGACCGGGTCGGTGGAAAAAGTGGTCCTCAAGGGCAGTTACACCCGCGACGAACTGTTGAACCACATCGAGCGGTTGGTCAACAATTTGGCCACGGGATAACGCGCGCCCGGGTGACGCGGGAGAAAGGAGCCGACCGCCAATATGGCCAAGATTCTGCTGGTGGAGGACAACGAACTCAACCGCGACATGTTGTCGCGTCGGCTGATGCGGCGGGGGTACACGGTGCTGGTGGCGGTGAACGGAGCCGATGGCGTGCGGATGGCCGCAGCCGAGCACCCGGACGTGGTGCTGATGGACATGAGTCTCCCGGTCATGGACGGGTGGGAGGCGACGCGTCGGATCAAGAACAGTCCGGAAACCTCCGATATCCCGGTCCTGGCGCTGACGGCGCACGCCCTGGCCGAGGATCGGGACCGGACCCTGGCGGCCGGGTGCGACGACTTCGACACCAAGCCGGTGGACTTTCCCCGGTTGCTGGGCAAAATCGAGACGCTGCTGGACCGGAAGTCCCCATGACCACGGAGCAGAGCGGGGCGGCGATGCTGGGGCGCCTCCGTACGGCGGCGGGGATCTCCTTGGGCCTGGACGGATACAATCTGGCCGTGATAGGGGCCATCCTGGCCTGGGTCGCGGCCGACTTCCATCTCGGCCATGTGTTCTCCACTCTGGTGGTGGCGTCGGTGGTCGTGGGCACGCTGGTCGGAGGCGCGCTGGCCGGCTGGATCACCGACCGGCTGGGGCGGCGGCGTGTCTTCGCCTATGACCTGGTCATCTTCATCCTGTGCGCCCTGACGTCGGCCGCCGCTCCCGACGTCGACGTGCTGCTGGTCAGTCGGCTGGTGATGGGGATGGCCATCGGCGCCGACTACGCCATCTCGTCGGCCTACGTGGCGGAGATGGCCCACACGCGCTCGCGCGGATATCAATTGGGATTCGTTTGGCTCTTCTGGGCCGTCGGCAGCGTGGTGGCCTACCTCCTGGCCGCCGGCGCGGCCGCCATGTTTCCGCCCGGAGTCGCCTGGCGGCTCCTGCTGGGGCTCCCCGCTTTACCGGCGGCGTTCGCTCTGGTCCTGCGCCAACGGGTGCCCGAGTCTCCGCGCTGGCTCACCGCCGCCGGCCGGATCGGCCAGGGCGAGGCGGTGGTGGCGCAGTACGGCCTGGAACCGTTTCGCTACCGTCCCGCCGCCCTGCGGCGAGGGGAGCGGTTCCGGCGCTGGGCGCTGGTGTGCGCGCCATGGTTTTTCTACGACTTTGCCGCCTACGGGATCGGCCTGCTGTTGCCCTACCTGCTCCAAAAGTCGGGCATGACCGGGACGGAGCCATCCCTGTTGGGGGCGGGGGTGGTGACGAGCCTCGGCGTGGCGGGTTCGCTGGTGGGCATGCTGGCCATCGACCGCTGGGGTCGGCGACGGCTCCAGGGAACCAGCTTTTTGGTGCCGGGCCTGTTGATGGGCGCGTGGGCGCTGCTGCCGGCGGAGCGGTCGTTCGCCCTGTTTTTGATTGTGGTGGGGCTGGCCAACGCGCTCAGCATGATGGGCGGACTGGTGACGGGCGTCTACCCCGCCGAGGTGTTTCCCACCCGTCAGCGGGCCACCGCCATGGGTGTGGGTACGGCCGTCAGTCGGGTGGGGGCGGTGGCGGGCGTGGTGGCCATCGGACTTTTGGATTCCCGCTACGGACTGCAGGGCGTGGTGGCGGGAGCGGGCGCCGCCCTCGCCGCGGCGGGGCTGCTGACGTTTTGGCTCGGCATTGAGACCAAGGCGCGCACCCTCGAGGACATTGCCGGTGAAGCCACCAGCTGACGGTCGTAACGCCGCGCGGCGGATTTACGTGGGGAGACCGGCCAGACCCCTTTGGTGCCCATAGGCGGAGAAAGGAAGGGTGTGTGCGCGTGAGCCAGGCCGAGGTGACGGAGGGGGCGGCGCCCCCGCGGCCCCCGCTGCGGGAGGTGCTCCGGGATGCGCGTGTGGCCCTGTTGATGGGCGTGACGCTGCTGAGCCAGATCTCCAGTTACATGGTCATTCCCTTCATGGCCATTTATTTCCATGCGCAGCTCCACTTCTCCGTGGGCGCCACCGGGTTTCTGGTCGGCCTGCCCTTCCTGTCCGGATTGCTGCTGGGGGTGGTGGGCGGATTGGTCTCCGACCACGTGGGGGTGGCCCGCACGTATGCGACGGCCATGGTCATGCAAGGGCTGGCCTACGGCGCGCTGGCGGTCGTGCATGCGTATTGGGGCGCGGCCGTGCTGTTGATCCTGGCCGGTGCGGTCAGCCCCATGTCCGCCAATGGCATTCAAGCCCTCTTGAATCAAGTGGTCAACCCCGAGCATCGGGGGGCGGTGCAGAACTACCTGTACTGGACCCAGAACGTCGGCGTCCTGGTGGGGCTGTTGGTGGCGGCGGAATTTCTGGCCGCCGGTCACTCGGTGACGCCGTTCGTGGTGCTGTTGGGGCTGCGGGTGGTGATGGCGGCGGTCGTCCTGGGCATGTTTTTCCGGGGGGACCCCGCCGTCGCGCCGGCCGGACCGCGGCGGCGTCGACCCGGCCCGTTGGCGTCTCTGCGGGCGGCGGCATCGGATCGGGCGTTGCTGTTTGCCGCGGTGACCCTGGTGCTGCTCATTTTCATGGAAAGCCAGCTCAGTTCCACGGTGCCGCTCCGGCTGACGGCGGCCATTGCGGACGGAAGCCGGTGGTTCGGGCCCCTCATCGCTATCGACTCGGTGGTTGTGGTGCTGTTTCAGCCCGTCGTGATGCGGATCCTGCCGGCCCGGCATCCGTATCTGTGGTTCGGCGTGGGGATGCTGGGCACCGGTCTCGGACTGGCCGTCGGCGGCGTCATCGACACCGTGGCCGCCTGGATTGTCGGCATGGTGCTCTACAGTTTCGGCGAGGTGATTTGGAGCATCAAGCTGAATGATCTGCTGGGGGAGCTTCCTCCGGCGGGCAGTGAGGGGCTTTACTTCTCCACCGTCAACACCGGCACCTACCTGGGCATGTTTGTCGGCATGTCGCTCGGCAGCGTCCTGCTTCGCGTGCCGCTGGAACTCTACGGCGGCATGATTGGGCTGGCCCTCATCGGTGCGTATTGCTTCCGCGTGGCCGGGGGCTATCTGCGTCTGAGGGTCGTGCGCGACCAGGCCGCGGCCGGACAGGTGACGGAGGCCGCGCTGCCCGGTGTGGAAGCGGCCAGTCCGGCGCCGGCCGTCGCGGAGGAAGTCGAGGTGGTGACCCAGGGCGCCGCGGCGGCCTACGCGCCGCGCGCAGGCGGGGTCGGGTCCGACTTCGGCATTCCGATGCGGGCCGAGCGGATGGTGCTGCTGGCCGGCCTCGGCCCGGCGGAGTGGGAGAAGCTGCTGGCCTTCACCACCACGGAGCGGTTCGCGCCGGGGGACGTGCTGGTCGAGCGGGGCGCCGTGGATCGCGCGCTGTATCTGGTGGAGAGCGGAGAGCTGGAAGTGCTGGTGCCCGCGCCCGGCGGCGGAGACCGCCGCTTGACGCTCATTGAGCCGGGCGCCGTCTTCGGGGAGCAGGCGTTCGTGGACGCGGCCCCCCGCTCCGCGGCTATTCGCGGGGTCCAGGCCGGCGTGGTCCGCCGGCTGGAATGGGAGGGATTCCGACGACTGGCCGAGGCGGAGCCGGAACTGGCTCGACAGCTGATGACGGACCTGGCCCGGATTCTGTCGGAGCGGCTTCGCCGGACCACGGAGTATGTGAATCTGCTGGCCAGCGCGTGAGGCATCGGGGTCGGCATCACGGTGGGCCGCAGGGTCGAGGCACCCGGGGGAGGTGGCGCGAAGTGGAGCACAAGCCGGTGTCCGGCCGGACATCCGAGCGTGGCCGCGGTTGGGACGAGATCGCGACGCTGCACCAGAGCGGGGCGACGCGAGTGGTGCGCGCGCAGTGCCGCGAACAGAACCGGCCGGTCATTTTGAAGATGCCGGCGAGCGACGGCCAGGACGCCGTGTGGGCCGAGCGCTATGCCCGGGAGGCGGCCATCCTGGAGAGTCTGCGCCACCCGCGCATCGTCCCGTTCATCGCGTTGGCCTCCGCGGACCGTCGGCCGGTCCTCCTGTTCGAGGACGTCGGCGCCGTCGGCTTGGACGTGTGGCTGGCGGAACAGCCGCGTGACCTGGGCCGGCGCCTTCAGGTCGCGGTCCAGATGGCCGAAGCGGTCGCGGCCGTGCATGAGGCGGGCGTGATCCATCATGATTTGGCTTTGGCCAACTTTCTCATCCGCCCGAGCGATCTTCACGTGATGTTGGCGGATTTCGGCTTGGCCACGCGATTTCGCCGGGAGTGGCAGGCGCCCGTGATGGCGGAGCATCTGCAGGGCACGCTCGCCTATCTGGCGCCGGAGCAGACGGGACGCATCCGCCGCGCCGTGGATGCGCGCGCTGACCTGTACGGGCTCGGCGTTGCGTTGTACCAGCTCCTGACCGGCCATTTGCCGTTTGCGGCCGCCACGCCCTTGGGTTGGGTGCATCAGCACCTCACGGTGACGCCCAAGCCCCCGCATGAAGTCGACCCGGCGATTGATCCGGCTCTCTCCGCGGTGGTGATGCACCTGCTGGCCAAGGATCCGGAGAACCGCTATCAGACGGCCCGGGGCGTCTGTCACGATTTGGAACGCTGCGCCCACGCCGAGCAGGCCGGGGTCTCTTTGGATCCGCAGGACATCGGCGTGCGGGATCGCCTCGGCCTCGTTCGGACGGAGGGACGGCTGTACGGGCGAGAGGGCAGCTGGAGCGAGGTGGAGCGGGCCTGGACCGCGGTCTGCGCGGGCGGCGCCGAATTCTGGCTGGTACTGGGAGCGGAGGGATCCGGAAAGACCCGATTTTTAGAGGAAGCGAAAAGTCGGTTGGCTCTCTCGTCGGGCTGGGCGATCGGCGCGGGATATCGTCCGGATCTGCGGGCCGTGCCCTACGCGGGCTGGATCGCGGCGCTGGACGATGTGCTGATGCGGATTCTGGAGCTGCCCGACGCCGAGCTCGACGCGTGGCAGGCGCGGCTGGTCAATGGCCTGGGGCCGGAAGCCCGGCATTTGACGATATTGTCCCACTGGGGCGCCCTGACGGGCATGGATGCCCAGGTGGGCCCCGCCCCCTCCGGACAGGAGCTGCATCGGGTCTTGCGGACCTTGGTGGAGTTGCTGGCCGGACCCGACCACCCGGTGCTGCTGACGTTGGACGATTTGCAGTGGGCGGATGAGGAAAGCTTGGCGCTACTGGCGGATCTCTTGGCGGAAGGCAACGTGACCGGCCTGCTGATTTTAGGAGCGGCGCGCCCGGATGCGGACGCGGGCCGTCTGACGGCGGCCCGGGCTCGCTGGCGGGAATCGGTGGCATACGGGGAACTGGCCCTCAGACCCCTGACAGTCTCGGACATCGCCCGCTGGACGGCTCACAGCCTCTCGACCGTTCCGGAGCGGGTGGAGGATCTGGCCCGCGCGATTGCCGCCAAGACGGGCGGGCAGCCGCTCTTCGTGTCCCAATTTCTGCACACCCTGGTGCAGCGGCAGGTCCTGGCGTTTGATGCCGAGACAGGTCGTTGGAAGTGGTCGTTGATCGCCATCGACCGGCTGCCGATGACGGACAATGTCGCCCAGATGCTGCTGCAGGACTTGCCCAGCTTGACGCCGTCCGCACGCCGGGTGCTGGATGCCATGGCGTGCGCGGGCTCCGCGCTGGCTGCCGGCCCGTTGGCGTCGGCTCTCGATCTGTCGACCGTGGAGGTTGGCGCCGCCATGGAGCCGTTGGAAGCAAGAGGGCTGGTGGAGGTGGTTTGGACCGCCGGCAGGGCGTCGGGCTCGCAGGCCGAGTCGGGCATCGCGCGGCGGCCCCGGTTCCGGCTGGCTCATGCCCGCGTGCAGGAAGCCGTCTATCAGGCCTTGCCGGAAGGCTCCCGGCTGGCCCTCCACCGGCGCCTCGCGCTGGCCTTGGAGGGGGAGAGCGCCTCGGGCGAAGAGGCGGACCCGGATGCTTTTGGGCTGGCCCGGCATTTCAACGCCGCCGGTCCGGCGCTGGTCGGCGACGACGAGCGCGTGCGGGCCGCCCGAGCCAATCTGAATGCGGCGCAGCAGGCCCGGCGCACCGGATCGTTCGCGGCGGCGTGGGAGTTTCTGGCCGCCGGGGTGGCGCACCTGCCGGCCTCGGCCTGGCAGACGGAGCATGAGTTGACGTGGACCTTGTTTCAGACCAAGCTGCGGACGGAAGTGGCCCTGCATCGCCTCGACGAGGCGCTCGCCACCGGCGACGTGCTCCAGTCCCACGCCCGGACCTTGGCCGAATCCCTGGAGACCGCGGGTCCCATCATGAATGTCTACACCGTACGGGGAGACGCGGAGAGCCTTCGCCGGCTGAGCCGCCGCTGGCAGCGGGCGGCCGGGATCACGGTCCCGCGCCGGTTGGGTATGGCGGCGGCGCGGCGGCAATACCGCCGCGTCCTGGACTTGGTGGGCGACCGTACACCCGACCAGCTGTTGGCCGAGGTGCCGGTGTCCGACGATGCTCTGCTGGGCAGTGTCATGGGTCTTCTGGTGATGGCCGCCAACGCCGGCGGCCACAACCGCGCGTGGGTCGCCTACCATCAGCTCAAACTGATGGAGCTGTCGCTGCAGCACGGCTGGCATGGGCGCTCCGTCATCGGGTTTTTCGGATTCGCGCCGTTGGTGGATCCGGGAAACCGGACCCAGTTGGACCAGGCCTACGATTTCGGCTGGGCGGGCATGCAGCTGGCGCATCGACTCCAGGACGACAACGCGTTGTTGAACGCCCGCGGACTCTTCGGCATGGCGCTGTCGCATTGGCGCCATCCGCTGTCCGACACCGTCAGCTATCTGCAGTGGTACCACGAATATGCCCACAAGATTGGGGCGGCGGCCTACGCCTACGTGCAGTCGCCCGGATGGGTCCTGGCCAGGCT
This sequence comes from Clostridiales bacterium, assembly GCA_027318915.1. Next base: position 31,356 of record DAHVOH010000018.1, on the reverse strand, counting down.
GCTGGCCGGTGAGGATCTGCCGGTGGTGGTGGCCCATGCCCGCTCGATGCTGGTGGCCTGTCGCGACCATGGTCTGCCGATGCCGGAGGCGACGCTGCGGGCCATCGTCGCGCCCCTGGAGCGGTGGCACGGAGGGGACGCGGAGGCGGCACCCTCCCCGGGTGGCGCGGATCCCGAGGCGATGCTGCAGGATCCCGACCTGATGCTGACCCAGGCGTATCTGGGAGCGTTGGCGAGCCTGCTGGCGGACGATCACGCCGCGGCCCTCCGTCATGCGGCCGCTGGGAGGTCCATCATTTCGACGGAAACCATCGACTTCGTGATTCCGGAACTGCGTTTTCTGGAAGCGGTGGGTCTGGCGCGAGGGGACGTCGCCGGGACGCTTGGCGTCGAGCAGCGGCGGCGGCTCAATCGGTTGACGCGGATGTTGACCGTCTGGGCCGAGAGCTGCCCGGCCAACTATGGCGGCAAGCTGGCCCTGGTGCAGGCCCTCCGTCAAGAGGCGGCCGGCCGCGGCGAACGATGCGGCCGCTTGTTCGAGGAGGCGATCGCGGGGCTGGCGGCCGCCGGCTTTCCGGTCTATGAGGGCCTGGCCCATCAACAGGCCGCGCGTTGGCACCGGGAGGCGGGGCGCGGACATGCGGCGATCGGCCATCTGTTGGCGGCTCGCCGGGTGTTTGGCCGGTGGGGCGCCGATCGGATGGTGGCGGAGCTGGATGCCCGTCACGCGGAACTGTCCGAGTGGCTGGCCGGGGCCGGGACGCCGGCTCACGAGGGCGGGGTCGGTTCGCGCACCGCGTCGACGGGCGATGTCGCCTCCCTGGATGTGGAAACGGTGGTGCGGACGGCTCAGGCCATCTCGGCGACCATTCAGCTGGATCAACTGCTCACGCTCATCCTCGCGATGGCGATGGAGAACGCGGGAGCGGACCGCGGCGCGCTGGTGCTGGAGCGTGATGGACAGTGGTTTGTGGACGTGGCACAGGATGTGGCCGGCGGCTCGGACGGCATCCCGACCGGTCTGCCGGTGGCGCGAAGCCCCTACGTCTCCCGCGCCGTCATCCAGTATGCGCTCCGCACGCAGGAGACCGTGCTGGTGGACGATGTGGCCACCGATGCGCGCTTTGGACGGGATCCGTCTCTGGGGCGGCGTGGGGTCCGGTCGGTGCTGTGCCTGCCGGTGGTCAAGCAGGGCACGACGGTGGCCGTGCTGTATCTGGAGAATCGCCTGATGGTGCGCGCGTTCACGCCCGAGCGGGTGGGCCTGCTGGAGATGCTGGCCGGCCAAGCCGCCGTCTCCCTGGAAAATGCCCGCCTGGTCGAGCATTTGGAGGAGCGGGTGCGCGTGCGCACGGCCGAACTGGAGGAGACGCTGGAGAACCTGCGCCGCGCGCAGCGGCAGATGGTCGAGACCGAGAAGATGGCGTCGCTGGGCCAATTGACGGCCGGGGTGGCGCACGAGATCAACAATCCGGTCAACTTCATGGTGTCGAGCGTGCCGTCGCTCCGGCGTGACATTGAGGATGTGCTGGACGTGGTGGCCCGCTACCGCGAGGGGGCGGCGCGCGGCGATTGGCGCGCGGCGGAGACACTGGCCGAAACGTTGGACCTGCCGCTTTTGGAGGAGGAGATTCGCCAGTTGCTGCAGGGCATCGAGGAAGGATCGCGGCGGACGGCCGAAATTGTGCGCGGGTTGAGAAGCTTCTCCCGCGTTGATGAGGGGGACGTCAAACCGATAGACGTCCGGGAGGGACTGGAGTCGACCCTGATGTTGCTGAAGAAGCAGTACCATCCCCGCATCGCCGTGGAGCGGGATTACGGCGAGGTCCCGCCGGTGGAGTGCTATCCCGGGCAAATCAATCAGGTGTTCATGAATCTGTTGGTGAACGCCATCCAGGCGATTTCCGACACGGGACGGATTCGCATTCAGGTTCGCGCCGAGGGGGATGAGGTGGTGATGCGCTTTCAAGATTCGGGCCCCGGCATCCCGCCGGAGATTGTGAGCCGGATCTTCGAGCCGTTCTTCACCACCAAACCGGTGGGCGTGGGCACGGGCCTGGGGCTGTCCATCAGCTACGGCATCATCCAGCGCCATCACGGCACGATGACGGTGGAGACAGAGCCGGGGCGAGGCACCACCTTCACGGTGCGGATGCCGATTCGCCAGCCGGCGTCGACCACGTCGGCTTGACGCGATGCGCGACGGGCAAAGACGCCGCGGTCGGCGGCGATCCCGCCCCGGTCAAGGCACTTGGAGAGGATGGAGCGCATGATGAGCAATCGCGAGCCGATGGGCGTTCTCTATGTGGACGACGAAGAACACAACCTGGTGGCGTTCCGCGCCGCCTTTCGGCGCCACTACACCATTTACACCAGCGTATCGGGGCGCGAGGCGCTGGGGCTGCTCCGGGCGCACGACATCCCCATCGTCATTACCGACCAGCGCATGCCGGAGATGATGGGGGTGCAGTTCCTCGAGGCCATCACGCCGGAGTTCCCCGATACGGTGCGCATGATCCTGACCAGGTTCAGCGATGTGGATGCCGTCATCAAGGCCATCAACACCGGCCGCGTGTACCGGTACGTCACCAAGCCGTGGGACGAGCAGGAGCTCTTGATGACGCTGAACGGAGCCGCCGATCTGGTGCGTCTGCAGCGCCGCGAACGGCAGCTGATGGCGGAGCTGCAGGAACGGGTGGCGGAGCAGGAGCGCGTGGTGCGCCTGTTTCAAAAATACGTGCCGGAGCATGTCGTTCGGGACATGCTGGCCCGGCAGGACGACGCGTCGCTGCTGGAAGGGGAAGCCCGCATCGTTTCGGTGCTGATGGCGGACATCCGCAATTTCACCGCCCTGTCGGCCAGGCTGGCGCCCAAGGACGTCGTCAGCTTTCTGAACGCCTACTTTGCGACCATGTCGGAGGCGGTTCGACGGCATCAGGGGTCGGTCAACAAATTTTTGGGCGACGGCCTGTTGGCTGTCTTCGGGGCGCCGCTCTCGTCACTGGACAACCCGGTCAATGCGGTCCTGTGCGCCCTGGACATGAAGAGCCGACTGGACCGGTTCAATGCCGAGTGGGCGCCGCGCCTGGCGACGACGATTCAGATCGGCATCGGCATCAACACCGGCGAAGTGGTGGTGGGGAACATCGGATCCGAGGATCGGGTGGAATACACCGTGATTGGGGATCCGGTCAATGTTGCCGCGCGCATCGAGGAGTTGACCCGCGAGACCCCGAACGCCATTCTCATCAGCCGGAACACCGCCGCGGCGGTCGAGGACGTCGTGGAGTTGCAGGCCTGGGAGCCGGTGCGTGTGCGCGGCAAGGAGGAGGCGCTGTCCCTGTATCAGGTCATGGGGCGGCGGTGAGCGACCCCATCAGGTATTCGGGCAAAGGATGACGGCGGTGAATCTGTTTGAGGCGTTGCTGGTGGGGCACCTGGTGGGCGATTTTCTGGTGCAGACCAATTGGATGGCGCGGGAGAAGACGGTACGGTGGAGTGCGCTGCTGGTCCACAGCGCGGTCTATACGGCGTGCGTGGCGGCCGCCGGGGAGCTGGTCGGCGGCATGGCGCCCCTGGCGGTGGCGCTGGTGTTTGTGAGTCACGCCATCCTGGACCGGCGGACGTTCGTCCGGTGGTGGGGGCGCCATGTGCAGGGCGTCACGCGGGTGGACGACCAGTGGCTTCTCATCATGACCGACCAAGTCTGGCATGTGCTGGTACTGGTGGCGGCGGTGGTTCTGACACGGGGATGACCATCCGGCGCCGCCCGTCAACGGCGGGGCGGCTGCCGAACGGGCAGCGTCAGGGTGAAGGTCGCGCCCTGGCCCGGGGCGCTCGTGACGGCCAGCGTTCCCTGATGGGCCTGGACGATGCCGTAACTGATGGACAGGCCGAGACCGGTGCCCTGGCCGACCGGTTTGGTGGTGAAGAAGGGCTCGAAGATGCGGGGCTGAATCTCGGCCGGGATGCCCCGCCCGCTGTCCGCGATGGACACCTCCACCGCCTGTTCGCCGCCGCGCAGCCGGATGCGTATCCTGCCGGCGCCGTCAATGGCTTGGATGGCGTTCACCAAGAGATTCATGAACACCTGATTGATTTGGCCGGGATAGCATTCCACCTCCGGGATCGATTCGTACTCGCGGACGATGGCGATGCGGCCGTCATACTGGCGGCGGAGCAGGGTGAGTGTCGATTCGAGACCGTCGACCAGCCGGGTCGGCTTCATGACGTCTTCGTCGAGGCGCGTGAACTGCCGAAGCCCGCGCACAATCTCCAAGGTCCGGCGCGCACCGTCTTCCAGCCCCTCCAACAGCTGACCCACCTCGGCCACGGTGGCGTCGACGTCCAGCGCCTGGCCGAACCGCCTGGCGTCGGCGAGAGAGCGGGTGCCCGCCGCCGCCTCCTCATACGTCTTGAGAACGCTCAGAATGTCGCCCAGGTCGCGGCGCAGGGGCTCGACGTTCGCGGCCACGAAGTTCACCGGATTGTTGATTTCATGGGCAATCCCGGCGGTCAGCAGACCCAGGGACGCCATCTTCTCGGACTGGACCATCTGCTGCTGGCTTTGGCGCAGGCGGTCGAGCGCTTCCTCCAGTTCCCGCTGTCGGGCGTAATGATCGGTCAGGTCCCGGCAATAGGTGACCATCACAATGTCGTTCTCGCCAACCTGATCGGGCGCCGCCAGCGCGTGCGGCACAATCTCGACGGGCAGCATCCGGCCCGATTTGTCCCGCAGCCGCACCTCCTTGCGCTGCAAAAAGAGATGGCGCGGGTCCCGGCCGGATTCGTTCAAAAACTGCCGAAAAAAGTTCCAGGTGACGCCCTGCGTGCCCTCCGGGTGCAGCAACTCATGAAACGGCACCCCGTGAGCCTCCGCGGGCGTGTAGCCGAAGAGGGCGGTGCAGCGGTCGTTCCATTCCCGGATGCGGCCCCGGGCATCCACGGCCAGAGCGGCGTCCAGAGCCAGATCCAGCAGCCAGTGGATGCGGCGCGCCCGTTCCGCGGCCGTGAGCCAATCCGGATCGGCCGGCTCCAGGAGGGCGTAAAAGCCGTCCGGCGCGGCCGGCGTCCAGGTGACCATGACGGCCACCGCGCGGCCGGAGCGGGCCGTCACCGTGACGGCAGCGGGGTGGCCGGACCGCATGGTCGCACGGTCCGCCTCCCCCATCAGCGAGGGAGCCTCACCGGGAGTGGCGGGCCACCCAAACAACTCGCGCGCCACCCGATTGGCGAGCCGCACGCGACCCAGCCCATCCGTCCAGACCACGGGGATTTCCAGCCGTTCGGCCAGAATCCACCCGGCCGGCTCCACGCTCATGGCCTGTCTTCCTGGCCTCCCCTCGTTCAGCCGCGTCACCACGCCGATCGTGTCACAGCCGTGGGACGCTGGCAAGGCGCCCACCGGGCGACGGACGCCGTGGGCAAACTCCCTTTCGGCGCGCCGCGCCCGCCCGCAGCAGCCCGGCGACATTCTTGGAGGATTCCCGATATTTCCTTTCAAGACGATGCAATCCTGAGGCATCAGTTGGGTTATGATGGCCGAGACGGTTGTTGACGAAGTTAACGATGGCGTGAATGCTCCTGCATCGAAGTCGGGGCCGGCAACATGCCGCTGGCATCGTGGGGAGAGAGGGGAGGAAGCCACCGTGGACGAGGCGGTGCCGTTTCCCGGCCTTCCGTGTCCGACTGGATCGGCAAGTGAGAGAGAGCGGGACGATGATCCCTGCACCTGTGCCGCGCCCGCGCCGGCCGCGCCGAGCGAGACCCGCCGCCTGCGCGACGAATGGTGGGTGGAGCGGGCGCAGCGAGGCGACGCGCAGGCGCAGGAGAACTTGGTGCGCCGCTATCGCTGGGTGTGCGCCACCATGGCCACCCGGTACTTCCTGCCGGGGGGTGAGCGGGACGACCTGTATCAGGAAGCGATGATTGGGTTGCTCCGGGCCATCCGGGACTACCATCCCGGTCGCGGCCGGCAGTTTCGCTCGTTTGTGGCCCTGTGCGTCCGCCGCCAGGTGATCACGGCCGTCAAGTACGCCACCCGCCTGAAGCAGGAACCCCTGAACGCGGCCCGCTCCTTGGACGAGCCGTTGTGGGAACAGGACCCGACCGGCCCGCTGTTGGGCGACTTGTTGGAGGATCCCGAGTCGCGGCCCTTGGATGAGGTGGTGGCCCGCGACGAGACCCATCGCGAGCTGGCGGCGACCATGACCCGCGTGCTGACGCCCTACGAGGTGTCGGTGGTGCGCGGCTACTTGGCCGGCGACTCTTACGCCGCCATCGCCGCGACCTTGGGCACACATGCCAAGTCGATCGACAACGCGCTGCTTCGGGCCCGGCGCAAGCTCCGCCAGGCGTATCAGGAGGCCGCCCGGGGAAGAAAGTCGCCGGAAACCCGGCCGTCTCCGTCCTCTCGGCAGGACAACCGGGGCCCTTCCGACCCGGAGGGGTCCAACCTGCGGACAACGGACGAGTGGGTGCCGGGCGCCGGCGAGTGAACGCGGGCGCCGCGTCTTAGGATGGAAGGCGGTCCTCGCTGACCGTCACCCGCACCATGCGATCGCCGGGGCGAATCGCGTCCACCACGTCCATGCCTTCCCGCACTTGTCCAAATACGGTGTGCACGCCGTCCAAATGCGGCTGCGGTTCGTGGCAGATGAAAAACTGGGAGCCGCCGGTGTCCCGGCCCGCATGCGCCATGGACAGACTTCCCCGCTGATGCCGGTGCGGATTGCCGTCGGTTTCACATCGGATGGTATAGCCGGGCCCCCCGGTGCCGTCGCCTTTGGGACATCCGCCCTGAATGACAAAGTGAGGGATGACCCGGTGAAAGGTGAGACCGTCGTAAAATCCGGCCTCCGCCAGTTTGGCGAAGTTGGCCACGGTCCCCGGCGCTTCGTCCGGGAACAGCTCCAGCACAATATCGCCCTTTTCGGTGAGGATGTGGGCCAAACGGGCGGGCATCAGCATCGTCTCCTTGCACAAGTCGACTCCGCGCTGCGGCGGGCCACCCTACCGTACCGCATTGAGTCAACCGCGTACAGACGGACCCGGTCTCGGGTCAGGTCACGCGCCGCCAGGGGACGGCCAGCACTTGTCCGTCCAGATTGGTCAAGTAGAGGGTGTGCTCCAACAGCAGCGGGTAGGTGGCGGAAAATTGGCCTCCGAAGCTGGTCGAACGCAGAAGGCGACCGGTGGCCGCGGACAGTGCGGTCACCCGCCCGTTGGCGACCGGCACCACGACGACCCCGTGGGCAACCAGGGCCGTGGAGGTTACGGGCGCTGACATGCGACGCTGCCAGATCACATGGCCGGTGTCCGCCTGCAGGGCCATTTCCTCATCGGTGATGGGGCTGCCCACATAGACGGTGCCGTGGCGGTACACCGGCGCGCCCACCTCAATGTACAGGGGCAGGTGTCCCGTGGGACGCGGGGCGGTGAACGTGCGGCTCCAATCCAGGTGTCCGGTGGGGGAAAATGCATAGACCTGGACGGCGGGATCCGTCCAGGATCCGATGGTGGCCAGGGTGTACACGTGGCCGCCTCCGGCGGCGAGCGAGGAGTCATCCAGTCCCGCAATCACCTGGGGCAGGAGGTGCCGCCACAGGAGCTTGCCCGTGTCCGGGTTCACGCCGTACACGGCATACGGATGCGCGCCGGCCACAATCAGTTCGTTGTGCCACAGCACGGGGGAGGCCATGCTGACATAGGATCCGATGTGCGTGGACCAGAGCCGATGTCCCGTGGCGGCGTCCACGGCGAACACGTCGCCCGCGCCGTTGGCCGCCAGCACCGCGCCATGATGATAGACAAAGGTGGGCATGTCCTCGCCCCGCGTGGGCAGGGTCCACAACACCTGGCCGGTGCGCGCGCTCAGAGCATAGATCGCATTGGACCCGATGCCGCGCACCAAATGGGTGGACGTCAGGTCATTCTCTCGCCGGTTGTTGGCCGGGTTGAAGTATTGATTGCCGGCGCCGACGAACACGCGGCCGTGGGCCACCACCGGCGCGGTCATGATCCAGTTGGCGAGCCGCGTCTTCCAGAGGAGACGCCCGTGGGCCGCGCCCAGCGCGTATACGGTGCCGTGTTGGTCTTGGGGCCAGGCCATACCGACGCTGACCGCGTAAACGCGGCCGGCCGCTTCGGACGCCATCAGCAGCGGCCGATGCGCTTGGAACGACCACGCGGTTGTCGCGCTGATGTGTCCGGACAAGACCCCGTCGCTGGCCACGCCGGCTCCATAGCGGGCGAACACGGCCGGGCCGGCGGCGGTGGACGGGGATTTCGGCCGCGTTAGCACCCAACGGCCCGCCAGCACCACCCCTCCCACCAAAACGATTCCGGCGACCACCACCGCCGCGATCGGAAAGCGCCGGGTTGCTCGCTGCGCCTGCATGATGTCATCCCTCCGGGCGCCGCACGGTGCGGAGCATTTTGCCCATTATGGCGTGCGCCCGGGGAGACTTGCTGACGTTGACCTGAAGGCGCGGTCAAAAACAGCTGAACGTTCGCCGCGCCATCACGCGGTCGGCCCCTGATGGAACCGAATCGCACAGCGGAACTCGACGCGCTGTTTGGGGGCCAGCACCGCCAATCCCGTCTCGGCCGGCGGCAGCGGCAGGTTGGGGGCGTTGGACACCCAGGTGTACGGTTCCACGGCGAAAAAGTCCGCGGCGGCGTCCGGCCGATACAAGACCCATTGCCGAAAGTGCCCGTCGCCTTGCAGAGACACCTGCCAGGGGCGGCCCACCATGTCCATCGACACGGTCGGATCCTCGTCATCGGCCAGACGGTACGGTTGGTCCAACACGAAATCCCGACCTCGGACGATCGCCGGCGGCCGCATCGGTTGCCGGCCACCCACCGGGATGAGGGCAGAATTCAGAATCCACGGCTCCCAGCGGGGCAGGTGGCAGGCGTAGTCGACGATGGCGAGGTCGATGTTGGTGTGAAAACCCAGAGCGGCCGGAATGGGTCCGGGGCCGGGGTTCGTCAGGGAGACGGTGATGTGGAGGCTTTCGGCCCGAAGCCGGTATTGGACCTCAATGGCGAACGGAGCGCCGAAGGCATCCTGCCGGCCGTCGCTCGTGCGAGCCAGCGTGGCCGCCTCCGGAGACCGGCGCACCGTCGTCCAGGGAACTCCGGCCACAAAGCCGTGCAGGTGATTGGGACCATCCGGGTCATTGAGCGGCCAGTGGAACTGCGCACCGGCCAGCGAAAAGCGGCCCTCGCTGATCCGGCCCGGGGGGAACAGAATCGGCATCCCGTAGACGGACGGGCTCTTCCTGAGGGTTTCAGGATCCGGTGCACGCCGAAGCCAGTGCACGTCACTCGGGCGGTGCCAAAGATCGGCGAGCAGCGCACCCCACTCGGGCAGAATTTCAGCCTCCAGCTCCCCATTGCTCAGTCGAAGCGGGTGAATGGGCATGCGAGGCTCCTTTCCCGGGATCCCGAGCGCGCCTCGAGCCCTCGAAGGCGGTGGAACCCGTGAGAAACCGTTGCACCGACAACTGGCGACAAGCTTCCCAATGGTCACTGAGCCCAACGGGCGCCACGCCGCGAACGGTCCGGATGCCGGAGGACAAGGATAACCGGCGCCGGGTCCCCACGTTCGCGGGCGGGAGGACGCTGCGTAGGCCAAGCTTTCCACATGCCACCGCCGCTTCCGCGCGGCCATCGGGTGGCCGCCGCCGCTCGCCGGGGGCCGAATCTTGCCGAGGGCGCTTCTTTGGGGCCCTTCCACCGCGGGAGTCGGGGCGGAGCCGGCCTGCCGCGGGCACCCGGTCAAGCACCCGGCCATCGGACCCAGCGGTCGCCCGCGATGCGGACGGCGGTGTGGGCGCCGGGTGGGCGGCGCCGTCGGCGGGCCGCCGATGCGCCCAAGCGCCGTTCTTGATGGGCCCGGTGCCTGATTGGCACCGGGGCGGCTTCGGGGCCTCTTTCCCCCAATGCGATGTCCGGGTCCGGAAGGTCGATGAGGCGCCGGGGGGAGCGATACCCGTGCCCGCCCGCTCGGTGGTCCACGTGTGGCCCGCACCAAAACGCGGCCCTGTGGCCGACCGGCCGCGCCTCGGCCCGCCGCCGCTCCGCGCGCGTGGGTGAGGACGGTCTTGTCGCCGGTGTGCGCTCAGGTGGGGCTCCGGGATGGATGGCGCCCACGCACGGGTTTCCGTGGAGCGGCTTTTTCACGACGAGGGTCCGCTGTTGCCCCGGCACGGCGGGTTCACTTCGCAAGCGGTCGGCCTGTGTGCTATACATGGGCAAGCAACAGAATAACAGGAAGTCCGACGCCCGGCCGTCCACCGAGACCGGCGAGCGCTCGGGGGAGAGAGGGGTTCGGATGCTCAAGTTTCTGGTCGTGGTGGGCAGCACGCGCGAGGGCCGCCGCGGCAAGGCCGTGGCGGAATGGTTTTTGGAGCAGGCGCGGCATGTGTCGGCGGACGACTGGCGGGAAGTTGACCTGGCCGAGATGGCGTTGCCCTGGTTTCGATCAGCCGCCTCGCCGGCGGCCGGATCGCTGGATCCGCATCCGGCGTTGGCTGCTTGGAGTCGCCTCGTGGCGGAGAGCGACGGATTTGTCTGGGTGACCGCCGAGTACAATCACGGCTATCCCGCCGCGCTCAAGAACGCTATCGACCATCTGTACCGGGAATGGGTCAGAAAACCGGTGGCGCTGGTCAGTTACGGAGGGCCGGCCGGTGGCGCCCGGGCGGCCGAACAATTGCGGCAAGTCGCCGTCGAACTGCAGATGGCGCCGACCCGGTTTGGCATCCATCTGCCGATGGTCGGCCGCTTGATGGATGCGGCGGGACATCTGGCCGCGCCCGACGCGGTGGCCGGTGTCGCGCCGCTGGTGGAGGACCTGAGATGGTGGGCGTTGGCCTTGAAGGTCGCGCGGGAGGCGGACGTACCCGCGCGCTCGTAGGGCGGCGGCGGGCATGGCACGCGCCCTGATGCCGGGCGGATCGCCACCCGCACGACCGGTCGCGGGGGCGGGCAGACGAAAGAGGCCCGCGCATCGTCATCCCAACCCGACCCGCTTGGTCGACCCGGTGGTTGGGCGAGCGCGCGCCGCTCGTTCAATCCGCCAGCGCCGGCCACGGGCGGGGTTACGGGAGTGCCGCGGCCGCCCTCTCCCGGTGTCCGGTCGTCCGTTCGACGTGTGCTCGTGACGGTGCCGGAACGCGAATCGGAGGCCCGGCAGGCTCGATGAGGGGACGCGGGTTCTTGTCCATCGCGGCGGGCGGCGGCTGACCCAGCCCCGCCGGTCGGGGGAATGGCCTCCGCTGGAGGCGGTTGGGAGCGACAGCCCCCCGCGGCGCCGTCGCGCTCTCCCCGACGGCGGAACGCGACGGGGGCGGGTGCCCGGCGGGAGGAGAGGAGGCCGCGGTGTGCGCGGCGAAGCCTCCGGGGGCTCTTAGGCGGATTGGGCGTGCGGCTCGTTGTCTTGGAGGGAGGATCTGGATGGAGTGGGTGACGCGTCGCGGCGACCCGGTGCCGCCCTTGGGGCAGGGCACTTGGAAGATGGGGGAAGGCTCGGAGCGGGCGCGGGAGGTGAAGGTCCTGCAGGCCGGCATCGACCGGGGTCTCACCTTGATTGATACGGCGGAGATGTATGCGGACGGAGGCGCCGAACGGGTTGTGGGCGAAGCCGTCGCCGGACGTCGGGACGAGGTGTTCATCACCACCAAAGTCTGGCCGACCCATGCCACCCGCGCCGGCGTGGTGGCCAGTGTGGCCGCTTCGCTGAAGCGCCTGGGTACCGATGCCGTGGACCTGACCTTGTTGCACTGGCCCTCGCGGGATCACCCCCTGGAGGAGACCGTGGCCGGATTGCTGGACTGCCAAACGCGTGGGCTGACCCGCCATATCGGGGTCAGCAACTTTCCCCGCGATTTGCTGCGCGAGGCGCGGCGGCTCTGCGACAAGATTGCCGTCGACCAGGTGGAATACAGCCTGACGGCTCGACACGCGGAGCTGACCCTGATTCCCTACGCCATCGCAGAGCAGGTGGCGCTCATGGCCTATTCCCCGCTGCGCCATCTCGTCGGAGCGGGCGCGTCGGCGGCCGGTCGCCGCGCGCTGGCCGAGGTGGCCGCGCGCCATGGTGTCAGTCCGGAGGCGGTGGCGCTGGCGTTCGTGTTGCGGCCCGAGGCGGGGCCCATGGTGACGATTCCCAAAACAGCACGCGTCGAGCATCTGGACCAGAATCGAGCCGCGTTGGATCTGCGCCTCTCCCCGGAGGACACGGCGCTCTTGGCGCAAGCGTTTCCCCAACCGGCGCAGGACCTGGAGATTGAGCGGTTTTGACGACTCAGGACAGAGGAAGGCGCCGAGACTCGGCCCGCAGCAATGGGTCCAGGTAGTCGACCCGGGGGCGCGGATCGTCGTCCAAGAAACGCCGGACCGCCGCCCGACTGGACGGGAGAGCCACCAGCCGGGAGAACTCGGGAGGCGACCCGGCGCGGTCCCCTTGACGGCTCCACTCGGCATAGAGCGACAGCAGATGGGACCGGGAGAGTCCGGCCTCGATCCGATAAATGGCGGTGACGAAATCGTATGGGCCGCCGGTTTTGAGATAGGCGGGGACAGGATCCGCCGACGCCGCGAGACCCAGTTCTTCGCCCGTTTCGCGGCGCAGGCTGGAGGCCAGGTCGAAGCTGTCGGCCCTAAGGTCGCGGGAATCAAGGCCGCCGCCGACGCATTGCAGCCGCCCGGCGTGGGTGGTGTGGGGCGCCATCTCGCCCAGGATCCAGTGCCGATCGGTGGTGCGGACCAGCCCGGCGGCATACAGCACTCGGCAGGCATACGGCGCCGGCAGGCGGTGGTGGATGGTGAAGAGGTAGTGGGCGTAGCTGGTGCGGGCGAGGCGAAACGTCCAACGCTCCGGCGTGCGGTGCGATTCGACGATGGTGTAGACGGGACCGTTGAAGACATGCGGGTTCGTTTCCGAGAGCGTGTGGAAGTGACGGTCAACGGCCCGCTGGACATCCGGCGGCAGCACCACCGGTTCCGGGACGAGCGCCGCCGCGAATTCGCCGGCCCAGGGCTCCAACACTACGGGATGCACCCCCATGCCTCCCCACTCCCGTATTCGAAGCGCGAAAGACAAATCCTGTCGACCGGCCCGGCCGGGGCGCCGATCGGCGAAGTGTGACAAGGGGGCCAGCGGGTGCGATCGATGGAAGCGAATGGCGATTCCGCGTGGGACGGGTGGACCTTCACCGGGGGCGCGGCGGCCGACGGGGCGCAGTTGGTGCTGGAGGGCGAGCCGGCGTGCCGAATCCTCGGCCGCAGCGATGGCTCGGTGCGCGTTTGGTGGGAGTGCGGCGCGGACTATTATGAAGAGGTGTTGGCGGGGGTCCTCGACCGCACGGTGGCGGCCCCGCTGTCCTGGACGCTGGTTTCGGCCGGAGACGGCGATTGGACGGCGAGGGCCGGCGAGATCCGGGTGGACGTCTCGAGGGCCGGGCGGCTCCGTGTCGCCTCCGGGGCCGCGGTGTGGGAACTCACCCTCGGCCGCGACGCCGAGGGCTTTGGTGGCCGGCTGGCGTTGGGCGAAGAGGAAGGTGTGTATGGCCTCGGGGAAAAGGTCGGCGCGCTGGACAAGCGGGGAGGCCGCTATGTGCAGTGGGCCACCGACGCCTGGCTGCATACACCGTCGGCCGACCCGTTGTATCAGGCCATTCCGTTTACGCTCCTGGCCGGTCCGGCGGGGGCGCGGGGCGTGTTCCTGGCGTCGGCGGCCCGGAGCGTCTTTGACGCGCAGACGCCCGGATGCCTGCAGTTTGGGGTAGAGCGGGGCGCCTTGGTGCTGGAACTTTTGCCCGGACCGACGCCGGCGGAGGTCTTGGACGGGTTCACGCGCCTGACCGGCCGTCCGGCGCTGCCGCCCTGGTTTGCGCTCGGCCTGCACCAAAGCCGGTGGAGCTACGAGTCGGCCGACGAGGTGCGGGCCGTCGCGGCGGAATACCGCCGCCGCCGCATTCCTCTCGATGCCATCTTTCTGGACATCGACTACATGGACGGTTTCCGCGTGTTCACCTGGGATCCGATCCGCTTTGCGGAGCCGCGCCGACTGGTGGCCGACTTGGATCGGCAGGATGTCCGCCTCGTCCCCATCATCGACGTCGGTGTCAAGGTGGACCCCGCCTACCGCGTCTACCGCGAGGGAGCGGAGGGCGACCATTTTCTCCGCACCCCCGGCGGCGAACCGTTTGAGGGCTACGTGTGGCCGGGACTGTCCCGGTTTCCCGATTTCGCCGCCGAGCGCACGCGGCGCTGGTGGGCGCATCTCAACCGTGCGCTGGCAGAAACGGGAGCGGCCGGCATCTGGAATGACATGAACGAGCCGGCCGTCCGGGACGCCGAGCAGCACCTGGTTGACGCGCCCGCTGCCGAGCATCGCCTGGACGACGGACGACGCGTGCCCCACGCGGCCATTCACAACGCCTATGCGCTGCTGGAAGCCCGGGCCACCTACGACGGACTGCGCGCGGCGCACAGCCCGGCGCGGCGCCCGTTCATCCTGAGCCGCTCCGGCTTCGCCGGCATTCAGCGCTACGCGGCCGTCTGGACCGGAGACAACCACAGCTGGTGGGAGCATCTGGCTCTGTCCGTGCCCATGTGCCTCAATCTGTCGCTCTCCGGGGTCCCGCTGGTGGGGGCCGACGTGGGGGGATTCTTCGGGCGCGCCACGCCGGAGTTGATGGCCCGCTGGTTGGCTCTCGGCAGCATGCTGCCGTACTTCCGCATTCATTCCGCCAAGACCGCGCCCCGGCAAGAGCCGTGGGTGTTCGGCGAAGACGTGGTCGAGGCGGCGCGGCGATTCGCGGGCCTCCGCTATCGTCTGCTCCCGTACTGGGCCAGTCTGCTGGAGGAGGCGCATCGGACCGGAACGCCGCCGCTCAGGCCGCTGTTTTGGCATTTCCCGGACGGGCCGGAGACGTTTCAGGTCAGCGATGAGTTTTTGGTGGGCCCGTTCCTGCTGGTCGCGCCCTTGCTGCAGCCGGGCATCCGCCACCGGGCGGTCTATCTGCCGGCCGGACGCTGGTGGGATGTGCAGGAGCGACGGTGGCGGGAAGGACCCGGCTGGCACGTGGCGCACGCCACCCTGCAGGAATTGCCGCGCTATTGGCGGGCGGGGGCCGTGGTTCCGACGGCTCGGGAAGGAATGCAGAGCACGCGCGAGTGGTCCGCCGGGTGGGCGCACGGCCAGGATGGACCGGACGGGTTCACCCTGTGGGCGGGCGACGGCCGCTTCGCGGCGTACAGCGATGACGGCGAGACGGTGGGCCCAGAGGAAGAGGGGCTCTGGCGGCGCATCGTCGCCCAGGTGGAGACGGCCGCCGGCGGTGCCATTGCGGGGCGGTTCCACCATAGCGTCGGATCGCCGCGGGTGCCGCCCTTGTGCAAAACATGGACGCTGACGGCGGGTCCGCTGCCGCCCGGGCCGGTTCGGGTCGTCGTCGACGGCGCCACGGTGGCGGCGTCCACGCTCCGCCGAGTCGCCGAGACGGCAGACGGCGACTGGTGGGCGGTGAGCCTGCCGGTCCGGCTGAATGCGGACGACGAGCTCCGCATCGAGTGGCTGCCGGATTTGGCCTGACCGCCCCGGAGAACCTGCCCAACGGGCGCAGCCGTGCAAGGGCTGCGCCCGCCTGGTTGCGGCAAGAGGCCGTCCCCGACATCGTCGGCGCGCGGCCCCGTCGGGCCCGCACGCCTCGGCTCGACGACATCAACGGCGGCGGTCTTGGTTTTTCCGTCGGCGCCGTCTCGTGCGCCTACGCGTTGCGCGATCCGGCCACCGCCACCAGCGTGCGGGGCGCCACTTCCACGTCGGCGGACGATTCGTCCATGTACACATACGTGGTGTTGGGCACGGTGGAGAAGGCGGCGTGGCGCCCGTCCGGTGCCAGGGCCACGGCGTTCATGGCGCTCCAGAACGGATCCACCAAGTGATCCAATTCCTCCATGGCGGCGGTCCCGGCCTCCTCCGGGGTCAATCCCCGCCGGAGATACATGACGATGCTGTGCGCGGTGGCGGCCCGAATGGCCATCTCGCCGCGGCCCGTGCAGGCGGCGGCGCCGTAGCGGTCGTCACAGTAGTTGCCGGCGCCGATGACGGCGGAGTCGCCCACTCGGCCCGGATATTTCCACGCAAAGCCGCTGGTGCTGACCCCGGCGGCCAAATGGCCGGCGCGGTCCAAGGCCAGCACGTTCACCGTGCCGGTGTCCTTCCCCGACGCTCGATTGGGATCGGAGGCGAGCCGGGCCACCATGGCTTGCAGCACCTTGCTGGCATACCGGCCCGTCTCCGGCGCATCGCCCCGCAGCCCATGTTCATAAATGCGACGCGCGTCCGGCGTCAAAAGCTCCGTGGGCTCAAAGCCGCATTCGCGGGCGAAGCGTTCGGCGCCGGCGCCCACCAGAAAGGTGTGGGGCAGATCCGACATGACCCGCCGGGCTATGGAAATGGGATGTTCGTAGCCGGCGATGCCGCCCACCGCGCCGGCGGCCAGAGTGTCACCGTCCATGATGCTGGCATCCAGCTCCACGACGCCCACCAGGTTGGGCAGGCCACCCAGACCGACGCTGTGATCTTCCGGGTTGCTCTCCACGAGTCGAATGGCCTGTTCCACCGCATCCAGCGCGGAGCCGCCCTGTTTGAGAATCTCCATGCCTTTGGCCAAGCCCACGCGGGCGTTGGAACTGCCGATGATGACCATACCGCCAAAGCCTCCTCTTCGAAACCATTGGCCATCGGCGTCCGCGATCCCTGCCGGCGCGGGCCTTGCAATCAACGCCGTACGGGCAGCCGACTTTCGCTACAATGGAGAGAGCGGCTGCGGCGAATGCGACCGGAGCGGATTGAACGGCGCATCGGGGCGGCGCATGGTCTGAAGGGTGTGACGGTGTGGACCTGGCCTGGAACAAGGTCGGTGGAGCTCGCTGGGCGCCGATCGGGCGAATGGCATTGGCGATGGTGACCGGAGTGGTGGGCGGACTCGGCGCCATTTTGTTTCGGCTGATGATTGTGTGGGTCGCGGACGGCGTGCATCTGATTCTGCCCCTGATGCATCGGCCCGCATGGGAATGGACGGTGATGCTGGCGCCGGCCCTCGGGCTCCTGGCGGTCAGCCTCATCACCAGGTATGTGGCGCGCGAAGTCAAAGGCCACGGGGTGCCGCAGATTCTGGAGTCGCTGGCTCTGCGCGGCGGCCACATTCGGCCCCGGGTCGGCTTGTTTGGCATCCTGGCTCCCGCGCTCACGATTGGGTCGGGGGGATCGGTGGGGCGGGAGGGGCCGATTGCCCTCATCGGAGCCGCGTTCGGCTCGACGCTGGGCCAGGCGCTGCATTTGACCGATCAGGACATCAGCCTGCTGGTGGGCTGCGGGGCCGCGGCCGGCATTGGCGCCACGTTCAACGCTCCCATCGCCGGCGGTTTCTTTGGCTTGGAAGTGGTCCTGGGCACGTATGCGCTCGGCGCCCTGGTGCCGGTGTTCCTGGCCTCGGTCACCGGTGTCACCGTGTTCACCACCATCATGGGCGGCGGCGCTTTGCTGGCCACGCCCCCCTATCACGTGATTGACCACTGGGCCATCCTGTTCATGATTGGCCTGGGCGCTTTGGTGGCCGGCGTCGGCTATCTGTACACCGCCGGCCTCACATTCAGTGAAGACACGTTTGACCGGCTCCGGATCCCGTTCTGGGCCAAGGCCGTCGCCGGCGGCTTGGCCGTCGGTCTCATCGGGTTGTTCCTGCCGGACGTGCTGGGCGTCGGCTATCCCACGATGCACCGCGCCTTGGACGGCGACTTGGTGTTTGGCGTGCTGGCGCTCTTGTTTGTGGCCAAATATGTGGCCACCCTCATCACCATCGGGGCCGGTGGCTCCGGCGGCGTGTTCGCTCCCTCCCTCTTCATCGGCGGCATGTTCGGCGGCTTTTACGGCGGGGTTCTGCACCAAATTTCCCCCGGTTGGGCGCCGCACCCGGCCATCTATGCGGTGGCCGGCATGGCGGCGATGTTTTCGGCTGCGGCGCAGGCGCCCTTTGTGGCCATCACCATCTTGCTGGAGATCACGGGCGACTATCATCTGACCGCGCCGGTGATGGCGGCGGCGGCCGTCAGCTACTTTGTCTACGGGTACTTCACCCGGGATTCCATGTACACGGTGAAGCTGCGGCGGCGAGGCATCTCGGTTCTACGCGGCAACGATGTGCGCCCCATTGAGCAAATCGCCGTCGAAGGCGCGCTGTCAGGAGCGGACGATGTGCGCCTGGGTGTGGAGGACACGATAGAAGAAGCCTACAACCGGCTCATGGAGCTCAACCGATCCTTCCTGCCGGTAGCGGACGCCGGCGGTCAGGTGGTGGGGCTGGCCACGCTCGCCGGCCTGTCGACGCACCACGGGGACAATCAAGGGCAGCGGCCGCTGAGCGACGTAATGCTGCCCCTGCCGCCCCCGCTCTGGGCCACGGACAGCCTGGACACGGCGCTCCGCCGCTTTGCCCTGGAGGACGTGGCGGCGTTGCCGGTCCGCCGCGGCTCTCGGGGCGAGTTGGTCGGCTTTGTCACGCGCGATGACGTGATTCGCGCGTACAATGCGTCCACGCTGCGGACGATGGGGACGGCCCAGCAAATGCAGTCCCTCTCGCGAGCCCAGAATGATCCCGGACGGTTTCTGGAAGTCATTCTGCCGGAACGTTCGCCGATCGTCGGTCACACGCTGCAGACGGTGCGCCTGCCCGCCGCCGCGCTGGTGGTGTCGCTGGCCCGAAAGAACGCCACCCTCATTCCCCATGGGCAGACGCGCCTGGAGGCGGGAGATCGGCTGTTGGTCTATGTCGCCCCCGCGGCGGAGGCGGATACGGTTCGCCACATGTTGGAGGGAGGCTGACGGGCCGGTGCCCGGCTGACCGGCCCACACGGCGGCCGAGGAGAAGGCCGGGCAGCCGGCTCCCGGTCGCAAGATTTCCCCAAGACCGATCGCCTGGTGATGATGGTCCATACTGTTCCGGCGGCCGCGGGTTGGGTTGGGGACGATGTCCCCCGCCGAGGCCCGGCCCGTTGGCTTCGCGCCTGCAGGGACGCGCGCTCCAACTCCGTCCGCGCCCGGCGCGTCCGACTTGCGCCGGACCCGGGCGGGGCTCCGCGCGGGCCGGCGCCCCGTCCGCTGCACCCGCCTACGGCGAGATGTCTTCCAGCTGACGTCCCCGCGTGTTGACGCCAAATTGGGCGATGATGGCGCCCACCACCAGAAACGAGCCGATGAACAGAAAAGCGCCCATCACCGAAAGACTGGGGATGAGCGGCGCGATGAGAATAATGCCCAAGCCGCCGCCCAAGTGTCCGATGCCGTCCACCAGCGCAAAGCCGGTGGTGCGGGCGCGGGTGGGATAATTCTCGGTGGACCAGCTGTAGGCGATGGGCACCCAGAGATTGAAGCCGAAGAACACCACCATGGATCCGATGATCGAAATGACGAAGACCTGGCCCGCCACGGCGATGAGGACGCCGCCGAGCAGTGTCAGCACGGCCGAGATGGGCACCCAGATCTTGCGTTCCAACCGCTCGCCCCAGAGGTAGGCGACGACGGCGCAGGCAATGAAGCCGATGGTGCCAAAGGCCGCGATGAGCCCGGCTTCCGGCGGAGGATAGTGCAGACCCGCCAGGATGGTGGTGAAGCCGGAGGCGAAGGCGTACACGGTCACATAGCTGACGAACCACATGGCCAAGAGCAGCAGGGTTCGCTTCAGGTAGAAACTGTTGCCGAAAATGGCGCTGTAGGGCAGAGCCGGGGTTTCCGGCTCGACCGGGACAGGGCCGGCCACCTCGGGCAGCGGACCTCGCAATTCCGCCAGTTTTTCCATGCTGCCCACAACCAGATCCGCGTCGTGCACCCGACCGTGATTGATAAGCCAGCGGGGCGATTCCGGCAGTTGCACGCGCAGCAGCACACCCACCAGGGCCAGCAGGGCCCCGATCAGATACATCACCTGCCAACCGTTGGTGAAATGCGGCCCGGCCATGGCGAAGGGCAGGCCCAGGGGAAAGGCGGTTGCCGGGGTGGTCAGCAGGAGGCCGAGCCAGATGCCCAAAAACGCGCCCAGGGCCGACATGATGAAGATGAGGGCGGTGTAGCGGGCCCGTCCCTGACGCGGAGCCACCTCGTTGATGTAGGTGTTGACGATGGCCAGATCCGCGCCGATGCCGATGCCGGTGACGGTGCGCGCCAGGATGAACTGGGCCATGTCGTGGACGAACGCCGTACCCAGGGAGCCGAGGCCGGTGATGACCAGCGTGATGAGCAGCATGTCCCGGCGTCCGAACCGATCCGACAGCGGACTGAGGATGAGGGTGCCAATGACGTAGCCGACCAGGTTCAGCAGCACCGGCAGGCCCAGGTAGCCGCTGGCGTTGACCGGGGTGCAGTGGGGTTGGATGGTGATGCAGGTTTGGATGAAGGACACGTTGATGTCGAAGATGTCGAAGAACGTGAAGAGAAATCCCACGCCGATGACGCCGATGAACAGATAAGGCAGTGACCAGACCGACAGGCGGTCCAGGCGCGCCAGCACCAGGCCGGGCGCGGGTCCGGGACCTTCCGCGCGTTCCATGCGTCCACCTCCTATGGCTGGGGACGATGAGACGCTCTGTCTCACCGTGCCGTTGGAATAGACGGAGAAGTGCGAACGGATATATTATATATAATCTCTCGGGGCCGTAAAGCCCCCGCGGGCCGATTGGATTCCGCGCCGTCTTGGGCAGACAAGCGCCCAGCACGCGGTATCCGTGGCCGACACCCGGATGGACCGACCGATGGGGAGCGGCCCATCCCGCCGTCTGAAGGCCGGCTCATGTCGGCGCCCGTCGCGGTCAGCCGCGCAGGAACCGTTCGGCCCAGGGACGCAGCGCGGCTTCGGGCGGGGCGGGATCGGCCGCCATCGTCACCGCGAGCGTTCCGACGTGATCCACATGGAGCTCCACACGGTCGCCGGGCTCCACCGGCCCGACGCCCTCCGGCGTGCCGGTGGCGATGATGTCGCCCGGATGCAGCGTGCTTTGGTAAGAAGCCAGCGCGATCAGCTGCGCGATGTCATAGATCATGTCCTCGGTATGGCCGGACTGCCGCAGCATCCCGTTCACGGTCAAGCGGAAGGCCCAGTGGCCCGGGTCCGGCACCTCGTCGGCCGTAACCAGCCACGGGCCAAGGGGCGTGAAACCGTCGAAGCCTTTGCGATACGGCCGGTCCTCGGCGCCGCGCACCGTGAGATCCAGGAGCGCGGTGTATCCAAAGACGGCCGCCAGCGCGTCGGACGGGGCCGCATTTTTGACGGGGCGGCCGATGATGACCGCGATCTCCGCCTCATGATCGGTGCGTCGGGCGGAAAACGGCAGAATGACCTCGGTGTCGTGGCCGGTCAGCGACGAGGGCGGCTTGAGGAAGAGACCGTAGTCCGCCACGGTCCGGATGGCCTGGCCGGCGTACACGCCGGTGGCTGCGGTGAGCTCAGCCTGATGGGCGCGATAATTGACCGGGGCGGCCACAATTTTGCCGGGCCAAGGGACCGGTGGTTGGAACCGGACCTCGCCGAGCGGGCGGCGCGGCGTATCGGCACGCTGCACCAGCGCGTCTATAGCGGCGCTCCGGCGCGCCCAGTCGGCGATGAGACGCTGCATGAAGATGGGGGGCCAGGCCCGTTCTCCCGGGTCCAGGATGGCCGTCACGTCCACCATTTCGGCGCCGCGCACGACGCCCAGCCGGTAGTCGTCAAATACCGCGAGCCGCATGTGTCCTCCTTGTCCACGGGAGAGTTGTCCCGACCGGCGGGCGGCGGTCAGGAAGCCGGAGGGTCCAGGGCCAACAGCGTTCTCAGGCGGCCCTTCGCCACTTTGCCGGTGGGCGTCAGCGGCAGTTCGGGCCAAACCACCAGACGCTCCGGCCACTTGAATCGGGCCAGACCGGCCGCTTCCAGGTGTGCCCGCACCAGGTTCAGGTCGAGATGGGCGCCCGGCGCGACGCTGGCCACCAGCAGTCCGCGTTCACCCAAGCGCTCGTCGGATTCTGCCAGCAGTGCCGCTTGGCGGATGGCCGGCAACGTTTGCAGCGCCGCCTCGACCTCCTGTGGGCTGACTTTCATGCCGCCCCGGTTGATGAGGTCCTTGGACCGACCGCCGTAGGCCAACTGGCCGGTCGTCGTCCAGTGGGCCAAATCGCCGGTTTGAAACCACATGCGGCCGTCGTGGCCGACATAGGCGGCGCGCGTGGCCTCCGGATTGCGGTAATAGCCCATGAACAGCGACGGACCCCGAAACAGGAGCGATCCGGTGACGCCCGGCATCGTGACGGTGCGGCCGGCGTCATCCCGGATCAAAGCCTCCGACCCGCGGGTCACGCGCCCGATGGTGGTATAGGCGGCCGCAGGGGGGTCGGTCGCGCGGGTGTATGACCCGGCGCCGAGTTCAGACATGCCCCAGTGGCTCACCAGGGGGACGTCGAGGACCGCCGCCGCGCGTTCAGCCAAGTCGGCCGGCAGATAGGCGCCGGCCACCCGCAGTTCCCGGAGGGGGAGGGCCGGTGCCTCCGGGTGCTGGTGCCGCCACGCGATCAAATCATACAGCTGCGCGGGGACCGCAAACGCGATGCTGACGGCGTGGCGCGTGGCCAGCTCCCAGAAGCGCGCCGCCGAGAACCGGCGGAGCACAACCTGTCTCGCGCCGGACACCACGGTCAGATGGAGGGCGAGACATCCAAACAGATGCGTAAAGGCACTGGCCGCCATGACGCAGTCGTCCGCCCGCAGGTCCGTGTCTTCCGCAACCCAGCAGGCGTTGGACAGCAGACCGTCATGGGTGTGCAGGCAGGCTTTGGGGGAGGGGCCCTCCGTTCCCGAGGTGAAAAACAGCGCGAGCGGATGCGACGCCGGCAGCGAAGGGCCGTGAATGTCCGGCGTGGCCGCATTCTGCTCCTCCGGCCAGGCCATCTCACCGGGGGGATCCCACCGATGGATCCGGGGCGGCGCGTCCCCGTCTCCGCTCACGACCATGGACGCGCCGACTTGGGTCAGCAGTCGCGACACTTCCGCCGGCGTATAGGGTCGGTGAAGCATGGCCGTGACGGCGCCGAGACGGGCGAGGGCCACGTGGGCCGCGGCCAAGTGCCAGGACGACGGCAGGTGCAGGCCCACGACATCGCCGGGATGAATCCCGGCGGCCTGCCAGTGGGCCATGAGGTCCCGGACCAGCCGGTCCCACTGCCGCCATGTCCGACTGTGATCCCCGTCGATGACGGCCGGCGCATCGGGCCGTCGTGTGACTTGGTGATCAAACCAGTCGGCTAGGGTCGCTCCGCGAAGCGCCGCCAGGTCTCCGCAAGCCGTCTCCGGTCGCCAATAGTCGGCCGCCGTGATCATGCACCGTCGCCTCCCGGACTCGTCTCCCGGTACAATCCCAGCGAGCGGAGCACGGGGGCATTGGAGAAGCTGAACAAGACGGCCGGTTCAGCGCCCTCGTTGCGATGGCGGTGAAGCGCCCAACTGGGGACCACTAGGACGTCATTGGGCTCCCACTCCCAGTCGGTCCCGTCCACCTCGATGACGCCGCGCCCCTCGACGCCCAGGTAGACGGTGGCCGACGTGTGACGGTGCGCCGCCGTGCGCCGTCCCGCCCGCACCCACTGCAGATAGGCGTCCATGGTCGGCAGGATCGAGCTCCCGGTGAGCGGGTTCGTGTATTGGAGAAGAACGTCGTCGCAGGGACTGGCGGAGGAGGTGGCGGCCACCGCGGCCAGTGCGTCCCGCGCTTGCCGATAGGGGTATGCCAGGACGGGCGAATACGGATGGCCCCACGATTCAAAGGCGGGGCGAAACCCCATGGCATAACGCTGCCGGGAATCGCCGGGGGGCTTGCTGACCGGCTGCTGGCGATCGGGATGGGGTTCGAACAGCATGGCCGCCAATTGCTGCACCAGCGGAATATCCAGACCATCCAGCCAGACCACCGGGCCGGCGGCTTCATTGCCGTGGTCATGCCAGGTCCAGGTGGGCGTGGTGACCAGATCGCCGGGCTGCATGAGCGACCGCTCTCCGTCCACGGTCGTGAAGGCGCCGGCGCCTTCCATGATGAACCGAAGCGCGTTCGGACTGTGCCGGTGCGTGCGCGCCACCTCGCCCGGCGCGATGATCTGGATGCCGGCGTAGAGCGTCTCCGCACAGGCCGTGGCGCCGGGCAGCCCCGGATTGAGCAGCATGAGCACCCGGCGCTCGGCCTCCTCGGCCGTCACTTGCCGAACCGACTCGTACAGCAGCGGTCGGACATCGCGCCACCGCCACCGGTACACCGTAGCGCGCGGGGTGGGGAAGGGAGTCAGGGTGTCCTTGAGGACGGTCCACAGCGGTCCCATCGAGAGCTCGTCCAGGCGTCGCAGGAACGCGGATGCTTCCAGCGGCCGCGTCGGCTCGGCCATCTACGACACCTCCTCCAGGTGCTCGTCCCGGTATTCGGGCGGAATCGCCGGCAACGTCAGGGCAAGCTCGGTCGCATAGGCGCGCACCCGTTGGACGTAATCGCGGCGCATGGCCGTGTTGGTGCGGCGTTTGACGCCCCACCGGAGATAGAGGCGGTTATTGGAGGAATCGGCCCGGCCAAAGAATCCCAGCGTGACCACAAACAGCGATTGCAACGCACGCTCGACGGCGGGACGCTGACGGGGATCCGAAAGCAGTTCCCCCACGATCTTCCGGCCCAATCCCACGTGAAAGCGCTCCTCGGGCATGGTGCGGAGAGCGATTTGCCGCAGAGGTCCGTAGGAGCACTCCTGCAGATCTTCCAGCTGAATGATCTCGGCCAGGTCCACAATCGCCTTGACCACGCCAAACTCCGCCCACGACACCAGCGGAAAATCGAAGAGGGACAGCGGCTTCTTGGGCCGCCAATCGATGTGGAGGTCGTCCGCCAGCCGGGAGAACAGCACGTGATGGCCATACTCCTCCATGGTGACCCGACTCACCATCCATTTGTAAAACGGGGACGGCGCGAGGCGAATGGCCGGCTCGTCGAAGGTCTGGGCGCCGGTCAGCTCGTTGACGGCATGGCTGCTGATCACCTTTTCCACGGCCCGCCGGTAGTCTTCCGGCATGGTGCGCAGCGCGCGGGCGTTCGGCACGAGATCGGTGAACGGGTCGGGATAGGACACGACCGCACCTCCTGTCTTGCAAACGGGTCGACGCCAGATGCTCGGCGAAGGGTTCCGGCCCCGAATCCGGGCGCGACGGGGCGCTCAGGATGGTGGTGGCGGCACGAGAGGCTGCGACATCACCATCAGGTCCGTCTCGAGCGGCGTCAGCAGGCCCTCCGCCTCCCAGGCGGCCACCGTCTCCGCCAGAAACTCGGGGCTCAGCGTGTCGGGTGCCGCATGGGCCCCGATCGGACGCGGGGCCGAGAACAAAAACACCTCCGGACCCCGGACCCCGAACACTTGGCCGGTCAGGACCCGGGCCGCGTCCGTACAGAGATACAGAACCAGACGGGCGACACTGTCCGGCTGCGCCCGATCCTTGACGGTGGCCAGGTACTCGGCCACCGCCGGGTGGCGCGGCGTGATGCTGTCCGTCACGCGGGTGTGGGCAAAGGGAGCGATGGCGTTGACGGTGACGGTGTAGCGCGCCAGGTCAAGCGCGGCCACCCGGGTCAGCGCATAGAGACCCCCCTTGGCCGCCGCGTAGCCGGCTTGTCCATAGTTCCCAATCAGGCCGGCCGACGAGATCATGTTGACAATCCGCCCGCCGCGGCGCTCGCGCATGGCCGGTGAGACCTCGCGAATCAGGTAAAACGCCAGACTCAGATTGTTGGCCAGCACAACATCCCATGACCCGGGCGACAGGTTGAACACCATCCGGTCCTGCAGGATGGCGGCATTGTTGACCAGAATGTCGACGGGCCCGTAGACCGCCTGGGCCTGCGCCACCAGGGTCGCGGCATCGGCCGGCGACTCCAGGCGCTCCGCGTAGGGGAGGACCTCGAGCCCCTGAGCCGTCAGGGCCCGCGCCACCGATTCGGCCAGGTGCGGCTGCTCGGGCCGGCCGTCGATGGCCAGGCCGGCATCGGCCAGCACCACACGGGCCCCGGCGTTGGCCAACGCCTCGACGATGGCGCGGCCGATGCCTCGCCCGCCGCCGGTTACGACGGCCACCTTCCCGGCCAGCGGTCCGGGCTCACGTCGGCTCATGGCTGCTTCCTCCCCGCCTCCGTGTGACGTATTATATATCATATAGAACATCAGGGTAGGGGGTCACATCGTGCCGCGTACGGGAACGGCGCCGCGCTATCAGACGAAAAAGGACTGGGTTCTCGAGCATTTGCGGGCAGACATCCTGGAGGGCCGCCACCGCCCGGGAGCGCGTCTCATCACCCGCCAGATAGCCGAGGCGTACGGCACCAGCGAGATTCCGGTCCGCGAGGCCCTCAACCAGTTGGAGCGCCAGGGCCTGGTCCGCATCGAGCCCCACATGGGCGCCGTCACCACGCCCCTGTCGGCGGAGGATCTGCGCGAGTTGTTTGAGGTGCGCCTCGCCCTCGAGGGCTTGGCCGTGCGGCTCGCCGCGCCGCGCCTGACGGAGGCGGATCTGGCGGAGCTGACAGTCCTGCAAGATCATCTGGAGGAGGCGGTCGAGACCGGCGCGGCGCCGGTGGAGCTGAGCGCCGCCAACCGACACTTTCATGAACGGATGTATGCGGGTTGCCACAACCGGCGTCTGCTGGCCCTGCTCAGTGAGCTGTGGGACCTGGCCGGCCGGTACCCGCCGCCGCTGACGGGACCCGACGAGCACACCCGGGCGTCGATGCGCGAGCACCGCGCCATCCTGGCCGCGCTGCGAGGCCGCGATGCGGCGGAAGCGGAGCGACTCACGCTGGCCCACAAGACTCGGTCGACGGGACGCATCCTGGAGCTGGTGCAGGCGCGGGAGCGGGCAGCGGACTGAGCGGCGCTGCGGGCCGGAAGGGCTCGGTCTCCACCGTGCGGAGACCTGAGGCGTCCCCTGCTGCCCGGGCGCTGTGAGCCGCCGGGCAGGAGGCGGCGGGCCCCTGGCGAAAGCGTCCCCGGTGACTGGACCCAAAAAGCCGGGTGCCGGCGGGGAGGTTGGGGCGTGTGATAGAGGTCCTGGAATCGGACATGACGGTTGCCGGTCACTCGGTGACGGAGATGGCCGCGGAGTTCGGGACGCCTTTGGTCATTCTGGATCAGGACGACATCCAAAGCCGCATGCGGGCGGCGGTGGCGGGACTCTCCGACGCGCCCGCCGGCAGCCGGATTCTGTATGCAAGCAAAGCGCTTGGGCTGCTGGGCGTGTTGCGGCTCGCCGTGCACGAGGGTCTCGGGCTGGATGTCGTGTCCTCGGGCGAGGTCGCGGCCGCGCTGCGGGCGGGCGCGGCCCCGGATTTGCTGTGGTGGCACGGGAATGCCAAATCCGATCAGGACCTGGCGATGGCTCTGCAGCTTCCCGTGGGCCGTATCGTGGTGGACAACGCGGATGAGCTGGCTCGGCTCAGGGAGGCGGCGCGCGCCGTCCGCGCGCGGCCCCCCGTCATCCTGCGGCTGGCGCCCCCGGCCGCCCATCTCCACAAATTCGGGTTTCAACCGGATGAGGCCGAGGCCGCGCTTCGCAGCATGGCGCCCATGGCAGCCGACGGCCCGCAAATCATGGGCTTTCACATCCACATGGGCGCCATTCCCCTCGGGCATCGGAGCCGCTCGCCGGAACCCTTTCTCGAATTGGTTCGCCGCCAGATGGCGTTTGCGGTCGACGTGCGGGAGCGTCTCGGATATTGGCCACAGGAAATCAACGTGGGCGGTGGTTTCGGCATCGCGGCGGACCCTGCGGAACCGGCCCTGGAGCTCCGCCCGCTGCTGGCGTCGCTGGTGGCGGAGGTGCGCACCCAGGCAGGTCGGATGGGTCTGCCCACGCCGCGCTTCTTCGCCGAGCCGGGCCGTTCTCTGGTGGGTCCCGCGGGGTTGACAGTGTACACCGTGCAGTCGGTCAAGACGGCGGCCGATGGCCGCGGCGTGGTCGCCGTGGACGGCGGGGTCGGGGACAATCCGCGGCCGATGCTGTACGGCGCGGATGCCGGCCATCCGGTGAGACTGGTGGCCCGACCGGGCACGGATGCCTCGACGCCGCATCATGTGGTGGGGCGATATTGCGACGCTCACGACGTCATCCGGGAGAACGTGCCGCTTGACCATCCCGCCCGCGGGGATCTGATGGCCGTGCTGAACACCGGCGCCTACTGCGTGCCGCTGTCGAGTCAGTACAACCGCGTCCCTCGGCCGCCCGTGGTGCTGGTTTCGGGCGGGCAGATTCGCCTCATCATGCGGCGCGAGACCCTGGACGACTTGTTTGCCCGGGAAATTGACTGATGGCCGGCAGGTCTTTCGCGACCGGGGGACCGCCGGGCCGCTGAGGGGCGGCGGGGTCGCGGCCGTCCGGCAAGGGCGGCCAGGCGCGGTGGCCCGCGCTCAGGGAATGGCCGTCCAACTGGCCCCGCCGTTGGTGGTCAGAAATTGGGTCGCCGACGACGTTGTCGCTGAGCCGACCGTTGCCAGGAAGGTTTGGTGGCCCATGGCGTTGACCGATTGGATCAGCCATCCGGCGGGCCAGGGGCGGACCGTCCAGCGCGCCGCTCCGTCTTCGCTGACCCAGTACCGGCGTCCCGTCCACAGCATCGCGCTGTCGCGGTAGAACGTCATGTGAAAAATATAGGGCGACGGCAAGCGGGATGCCCGCCAGGACCGGCCGGCGTTGTGCGAGACCCATAGCTCGCTCGGCAGTGGGGGGACGACGGCGTCTTTGACGGGGACGCGCGGCCGTGGGGGCCGCGCCTCCCGGGCGGTCCCCAGCCCGTAGCCTGTTTCCGCGGAGACTTGCACCATCTCCTCGGGATGAAACGGCAAGGCGCCCGCCGTCACGGCCCGCACCCACGACCGGCCGCCGTCGCGGGTCGTGTACAAGCCCCGGCCGCCGATGTAGGCCCACCCGTCGCGGCGGTTGCCGAAGCTCACGGTGCTGAGATAGGGCAGTCCCGGCAGCGACAGGATTCGCCAATGCCGGCCCCCGTCCCGGGTGATGGCGATCTGGTCTCCCACGGCCACCCAGTCGCGTGTCGACAGCGCCTGCACAAACTGGGTGCCGGAGGGCGCCAGGGCAACCGGCGTCCACGTGTGCCCGGCGTCGGCGGACGTTTGGATGTCCAGCGCCGCTTGTCCCAGCAGGTCGCCGAATCCGAGCCAGCGCGGCGAGCCGGGAATGGGCGAGGCGACGTCGGGCAGCACGGGCGGATAGCGGCGGCGCCAGTGCCGGCCGCCGTCGACGGTCAGGTACAAAGGCAGGGCCGGACCCGGAGCCGTCCCTTCCTGCATATACCCGCCGGTGGCCGACCAGAATCCGATGCGCGCCAGATCGGCGCCCGGCAGGGGTTGCGGGGCGGGCTGCCACGATGCGCCGCCGTTGACTGTTTCAAACAGTCCGGCGCGGTCCAAGGCCAGGAAGCCGACGCCCGGCGAGATGAAGGCGAGCCCCCCGGAGGAGGGCACATAGCCAATCTGGGGCAGCACACCGGCCGAGCCTGCGGCGATTCCGCCAAAGGCGGCGGACGCCACCAGCGACCACGACCGGCCACCGTTTCGCGTCTCGTACAGCATTTTGTCCTGACTGCCGGCGGAGGCCTCGCCGCCGGTCAAGAGCCAGCCCTGGGTGGCATTGAGCCAGGCCAGGTCTTCGGCGGCTACCCCGAGAGCACCGGCCGGTCCGGGCCTGGCGGCCCAGGTCCGACCCCCGTTCAACGTTTGCAGCAGGCGCGGAGACGGGTTTTCCGGCGTGGCCAAGACGGCCCACATGTCCCCGGGACCCGCGACGGTGACGGACGCGACGGGTGTCGCAAAGGCATGGGTCGGCGTCCAGGCGTGTCCCCCGTCCCGGGTTGCCCACAGCGTGCTGGACCCGCAGGATCCACTGAAGGGGGCGCACCCGCCCACCAGCAGATATCCGTCCGTGGGCGTGACGAACTCGGCCTGGACAATGCCCTGGGACGTGTCGTACACGCGCGTCCAGGTGCGCCCCCCGTCCGTCGTGGACCAGAGCGCCATGGCCGGCCACTGCCCCGCCCACGCGTATCCCTGCCGCGCATTGACCATGTCGGCGCCGTCGAGGCCGAGCGGCGGCCGGATGCGTGCGGACGCCACCACCGGCGGGCCCGCGCGCGACACGACCAGGGAGTGCGTTGCGGCCGCCGGATTGGGCCCCCCGGAGCCTCTCGGATGCATGGGCCAGACAGCCGCCGCGGCCAAAAGCGCCAGGCCGAGGGCGGCCGCGGCCGCCGTCGCCCAGGGGCGACCGGGCCGAACGCGGCGCCGGAACCCCGGTTGGCCTCCTCCCAGCGATACAGGTTCCACCATCCGGTTCGATCCGACGCGAAGTGCAGGACGCCGTCGGGCGACCACGTGGGCTGAACAATGCTTTCGTCCTCGCCGCCCGCCACCCGGACGGCGCCGGAGAGCGCGCCGTCGGCGTCGAGGTCCCCCACCCACAATTCGGTCCCATCCCAGGGCATATTGGAGTGGTTCCACGTGAGCCACGCCAGGCGGCTGCCGTCGGGAGACAGCCGGGGACTGCTGTAGAAGTCGTTGCCGGACACCAGGACCCGGCCGTGACCGGGCCGGTCCAGCGGGATGCTGACCAACGTGTTCACCGCTTGGGGCGCGTCCGTGCCGTGGTCTTCCCGCACACCGACCAGGCGCCGGCGCGCGCGGTCCCACACATAGTCCGCGTAGCGCACGGCCCCGGGCTCCGTGAGCGGAGCGGGCTCCGCCCCCGGCACCACCTGATACAAGCGCTGGTCATCAAACTGGCTGAAGTACACGATGCCGTCGGCCGGGAGATAACCGCCGCCGCCGTATTCGTGCACGCGGGTGCGAGCGTTGTACGGG
The DNA here is from genome assembly GCA_027318915.1 of Clostridiales bacterium. The sequence continues at coordinate 368 of DAHVOH010000018.1, read as the reverse complement.
GCGCGGTTGACGTCGGCCTGAGCGCCGTCGGGCGTCCTCCGCACGATCACTTGGCGTCCCGCCTCGGCGGGACGCGCCTCGGTCCAATAGATGTCCTCGCCATCCGTGAGCGGTTCGCCCAGCCCCACCCCCCGGCTCACCAGCAGCGCCGCTGTAATGGGGGACGGCCACGACCCGTACGGAGCCTTGATTTTGGCCATACTGTCACTCCTCGCGCGGGGATTCTCCATCCCCTTCGGGATCGTCGCGGGAATTCCTGTCCGACCCGGCGGCCGCGCCCGCCCGGCTCGCCTCGACCCGCGCGGGAGACCGTCGCGTCCTCCGCCGTCGGCTCCGCGCCTCGCTCCGACCGGCTGCCGCTGCGATAC
>DAHVOH010000189.1 GCA_027318915.1 Clostridiales bacterium | reverse complement strand
GTACTGAGGTCACCAAGCTCGGGGAGAACCTGAAGGCCTGTGCCACCAAGGACGACCTGAAGGCCTACGCTACCAAGGAGAACTTGGAGGCGCTCGAAAACAGACTCATCATCAAGCTCGGCGGCCTTATGACCGGTCTGATGATTTTAGGGTTCGCGTTTTTGAAGTATGCCCACTAACACGGGTTTTTAACAAAAATCCGCATTTCCCGTATGGGGCACCCATACGGGGCCCCTTCGAAGTTGTTCCCCAAAAAAGGAGGGGTGTATGAAAAAGCTGGGATTGCTGTTTGTCGTCGTTCTCGCGGCCAGCCTGTCAGCGTGCGCGCCACCGCCGCTCACACCGAACGTGTACTCTGGCTCTGGATCGATGCAGACCCAAAAAGTGTTTTTTGGCACGGTAGCGGCCGTGCGACACATCACCATCCGCGCAACCGGGCGTGGTGCCAAAGTCGGCGCCGTGGCCGGTGGGGCGGGTGGCGCCGGGATCGGTGCCATTTTTGGCGGCGGCAAGGGCGCGCTGATCGGAGGGGTGGTCGGCTTGCTAGGCGGCACCCTCGCGGGCTCGCAACACACCGTACCCGGGGTATTGGTCACCGTGATGTTCCCGAACGGGCACGCCATCGCCATTCCCCAGCCTGTAGTCAAGGGCACGGTGTTCCAGGTCGGGGAGAAGGTTGAAATCGTCGGAGACGCGCGCCGTGTGCGCGTGCTGCCGGCGGGCTAATTTCCCCCGGCGGCGATAGAGACAGGTAAACCAAAAAAGGAGCACCACCCATGAAAAAGACAGCGTTGTTTGCTCTAGCCCTGCTGGCCGCCCCGATCGTGGCTATGGGCACGCCGGAGATCGCCGTTCACCAGACCCCGACGCCAGCCACGGATATCACGATCCCCAAGAGGTTTGTGGTCGTGTATGTCTTGCCCGTTCAGGCCGTGCTGGAAAGTATGTCCGGGCCGCGGGTGCGGGTGACGGTGCCGATCGGGATTCACACAGCGCTGGCGCTGCGCGCGGGCGAGATCGTGCGGCTCAAGATTGGAGGGCGCCCATGAGAAAAGTCTGCATAGAAACCGGAGTGCTAATGGCGATCACGCTTTTGATCGACCTGCTATTACTCGCTTGCCGCGTTCCATTTTGGCTCACAGCTCTAATCACGCTTGGGATGTTTTTGGGCGCTGATATGTACTACCGCCACGCCCAAGGAGGGTACAAAGATGATGACGCATGACGACGAGATCGATCAAATTACTGAGTTTGTGGAGCGATACGACGAGGACAGCGGCTTTCGTCACATCCTAACCTTTGACCCGGACGCCGGGGCGTTCATCCTTAAGTCCTCCGGGTTCGGGTTTTGGACTGGGGATTGGTCGCGCGCGGGTCTCGATTCCCAGGAAGCCTACCAGTGGTTGACGGAGGTCGCCGGCATGGAACCCGTGGAAGCGGCCCGGCGCATCGTGGGTGCCGACGAGGACACACCGCGATGAGCGCCGCGGTAGCCGCGGCCGTGCCCGAGGCGATCCTATTGGCGGTGGTCGCCGAGGATCGCGTATCTGCGGCCCTCTACTGGAGGCCGGCCGACGACGGCTTTCGGCTGGAAACACTGGTCTGGCCCGCCGTGTGGGGCACGCACTCACTTTTCCGCAGAGATTTGACTAAGGACGAGGCCCGGGCCTGGCTGGTTGGGCACGGGGTAGATGTGGAGGCGGAGACATGAGACTGTTTATTGCTGAGAAACCGAGCCTGGGCAAAGCGATTGCCGCCCAACTACCAGGCCAGAAGAAGCCGAATCGCACGCATATCCAGTGCGGAAGCGACATCGTGACGTGGGCTTTTGGTCACCTCTACGAACTGGCCGAGCCTGACGCCTATCTGCCTGCCAATCTTCCCACAAATGGGAGCGGCAAAAAACGCTGGCGACTGGAAGACCTGCCGATCATGCCGCAGGCCTGGCAGAAGGTCGCGAAGTCGTCCGCCAAGGATCAGCTGGCGTCTATCAAAGCGTTGCTGAAGGATGCCAGTGAAGTCGTTAATGCGGGTGACCCGGACCGAGAAGGGCAGCTTTTGGTGGACGAGATTTTGGAGGCCCTAAAGTGGAAGGGCCCGACCCGCCGCATCTGGCTGGCCGCCCTTGACCCGGCCAGCGTGCAGAAGGCCCTGGCAAGCCTCAAGGACAACGCGTCGTATCGCCCCTTGCGCGACGCGGCCGAAGCGCGGTCGCGCGCCGACTGGCTCGTGGGGATGAATTTGACGCGCGCCTACACACTCAAGAGCAGCGGGCCCGGTGTCGTGTCCGTAGGCCGCGTGCAGACCCCGACGCTGGCCCTCGTGGTGCGCAGGGATGCCGAAATTGAGAGTTTCGTACCCGTTCAGCACTATGTGCCGTCCGTGACGTTCCGTCACAGTAACGGAGAATACAAAGCCACCTGGAAGTCCTCGGAGAACGCTCCAGGTCTCGACACCGAAGGCCGTCTCATCAACCTCCCCACAGCCCAAGCGATCATTAACGCCGTGGCCGGCCAGACGGGCAAGATTGCCTCGTTCGAGTCCACGGACGGCCAGGACCTGCCGCCCTTACCCTTCACTTTGAGCAAGCTCCAGGCGGCGGCGAGCGCCAAGCATGGCTTGAGCGCTCAAGACACGCTGAACGCCGCGCAATCGCTCTACGAGGTCCACAAGCTCACCAGTTACCCCCGGACCGATTGCCCCTATTTGCCAGAGTCACAGCTCACCGATGCGCGTCTGATCTTGGACGCCATTGCCACCGTCAACCCCGCGTGTGCGCCGCTCGCTCAAAGTGCAGACTTGAGCCTCAAGTCCACCGCCTGGAATGACAAGAAGATCGGGGCACACCACGGGATCGTGCCAACAAG
>DAHVOH010000188.1 GCA_027318915.1 Clostridiales bacterium | reverse complement strand
CCTGGCGGATGGCGTTTGGGAAATCCCGGGTCACGGAAGGCGAGGATCACGTGCCGCGATCACCCTGGCTTCTGCTCGCCGGCGGAGGCATCGGGGCCTTCTCCGCCGTCCTCGGAATTGGCGGAGGCTCGCTCACGGTTCCCCTTCTCTCGAGCCTGGGCGTGCGTCCCGTGAAGGCCGTGGGGACAAGCGCTCTCTGCGGGCTCGCCCTCACTTTGGCGGGAACAGCCAGCTATCTCCTCACCACCCACGCGACCCCCGTCCCCTTACCGGAGGGAACCGTGGGCGACGTCTACCTTCCCGCCGCCCTGATCACGGCGGCCGCGGCGGCGGCCGCGGCGCCCTGGGGCGTCCGTACGGCCCACGCAATCTCGGGAACAGCTCTCAAACGCGTGTTTGCGGGGTTCCTCGTCGTCGTCGGAGCGCTCATGGTGAGCGGCGGATGAACTCGACCCGGCGACACAAGCTGAGCGGCACAGCCTTACCGGCGTGGCCAGGGTGCCCGTTGTCGATCAAGGGACGCCAAAGCTCTGGGTGCTGGACGGCGAACGGTCTCACACCCCGGCTCCAGCGTCCGATCAGGTGCGGGATATTCTCTTCCCCCGGCATCGAATCGCACGAGACCGTATGAGAGAGCTTCCCTGCCCGGGTTGCGGCGCGCTGTTCCCGGACGTCGACGGCCCGGTACACCGTTACATAGAATCCTCGGCGGGTTGCTGGGCCGCTTACGGCGAGGTCCTTGCCCGCGAGTACACGGACCCCCGATACGCGGACATCCATCGGCTCACGGTCGATGCGTACGCCGTTCAACATCCGGGTCGACCCTCACCCCAGAGTATTCAATCGGTGGCCGTGCACCTGATCTCTCTTTGTCTGATCCTGGAATACGGCGTCGACATGCACCGGGCCACCGAGGCCATCGGGACGGCCATCCAAGCCAAAGGGAAGTACCGCTGGTTGCCACCGCCCGTCGGGACATACGCGCGGACGGTCGCCGATGTGCAAAAGGCCCGCACGGTGCAGGAACACCACGATCTCGTCCACGCTTGGGCGAAATGTGTGTGGTCATTCTGGTCCGAACACCATCCGACGATTCACACCTGGTTGCCGTCGGGTAACCTCCGTCACCGAGCGGGGACCACACCGGATCTGGGAGCACCCACATCTTGACGGAGCCGCTGAGGTTGCGTGATCAGCCCGTCGCGGCCGTTGCCGCCGACAAGAAAACGAGCGACCCGGTCGAGAGTCTGAGGTTCATGCCGGTGAGTGCGCGGATGTTCCGGTCGGCCAAGAGCTTGGCCTGGTCATCGACTCCCACCCAACGATCGGCCATCGCCTGAAGTTCGGCGGGCGTAGGCAGGTCACGAAAGAACGCGCGTACCTCCTCGGCATCGCGCAGCCAGGACGACGGCGAGCCCTTCGCAGAAAAGATGGCGCGGCTCTCCCAGCAGGGCGGCAGCATCACGAGGAAGCCGCACGGCTGGATGCCGCGATCGAGGCCAATTTGCGGGAGCTGGGCTTTTGAGAGGAGAAGGACATGACTAACAATGCTGCGAATATTGAACATGTTGGTAAATCGTGTATAGTAAAGCGATATTATCTATACACAACAAACAAGTGACCGCGATGACCTCGCTGCCTCCACTTCACACCCTCGACGCTCGCCGCTTCGAAACCCCGGCCATTCTCAAAAAACTGGCGCTGGCCAGCCGCAGCCTGGCGGAGCTCAAAGGCGTGGCGGCCACCATCCCCAATCAGGACATTTTGATCAACACCCTGTCCTTGCAGGAGGCGAAGGACAGCTCGGCGATCGAAAACATCGTCACCAGCCACGATGAGCTCTACCAAGAAGGTGCGCCCCACCAAGCCGATCCAGCGGCCAAGGAAGTGTTGCGCTACCGGCAAGCCCTGCGTGCGGGGTTCGAGCGCGTGCGCAGCACCGGGCTGCTCACCCTTAACACCGTGCTCGACATCCAGGCCGAGATCGAAACCAACCGTGCTGGCCTGCGCAAACTGCCCGGCACCGTGCTCAAGGATGGCGCGGGTCGCACCATTTATGAACCGCCCCAGGATGCCCGCGAGGTCGAACGGCTGATGGGGGAACTCGAGCGCTTCTGGCACGACCAGCCGCCCTTCGATGCCGATCCGCTGATCCGCATGGCGCTGATCCATCACCAGTTCGAGAGCATCCACCCCTTCTACGACGGGAACGGCCGCACGGGCCGCATCGTCAATGTCCTCTACCTCGTCAAGGAAGGTCTGCTCGACATTCCCGTACTTTACCTGAGCCGCCACATCCTGCGCACCAAGGCCGACTACTACCGACTGCTGCAAGAGGTTCGCGCCCGCGACGCCTGGGAGGACTGGGTGCTGTACATGCTCACCGCCGTCGAACAGACCGCGGCCGAGACCATCGGCACCCTTCAGGCCATCAAGCGGCTTCTGCTTAAGACCAAGCAGCACATCCGGGCACGGCACAAGTTTTACAGTCAGGACCTGATCAACAACCTGTTCAGTCACCCCTACACAAAGATCGAATTCATCCAGAGAGACCTGGGCGTCTCGCGCCTGACCGCCACCAAATACCTCGACGCGCTCGTGACCGACGGCACTCTGCGCAAGCGCAAGATCGGCCGCAGCAACTACTACATCAACCAGCCGCTCTTCGACATTCTCACCGGAGCCGAACATGACGCCCCCAGCGTATGAAGGCAAGGGAAAGATCCGGCATACCGATACCGCGCGGCGGGATGCCGCGAGCGGGATCAGTTTTACGGGCACCCATCGGCTGTTTGGCGATTACCGAAGTGCCGACAGGGATCAATCAAGGCTTCATCGCGATGTGAAACGCGACGCTATCCTGCCCAACATCTGCGTTCTTCACTGGCGCAAGGAACACACGGATGC
>DAHVOH010000187.1 GCA_027318915.1 Clostridiales bacterium | reverse complement strand
ACGCCGTCGGTCCGGAACCGGGCGTCCCCCATCGGTCTCCACCATCCGCAGGCTCGCGGGGGCACGCGGGCCATCCGGGCGCCCTGGTTCGCGACGCCTTTCAGGGTTTGCCGGCGGAGGCGTCCGCCCCCGTCGACGGCGATGGGCGCTTTTCAGCCGCTTCGCTGGCCATCAGCGGCGGCCACTCGCTCGCTGCCCTCAGCGCGTCCTGATTGACCCGTCGCGGTCCAGCCCCGGCGGATTAGGCGCCCGGAGCCGCCGGGGGGTGATAGTCGCGGCCGACGGTGATTTCGAGGTCCCAGGGGGTGGTGTGGTAGGGCACAAAGGTGACGGTGGTGGGACCCAAGAGCCGGGTGAACACGGTGTCGAGCCAGCGGTCGCCGGTGGTGTTGGTCAGCGTGGAGACGGTCAGCTGATGATTGGTGGCCCAGCCCACGTCGGTGACGGTGTAGCCGGCCGCCTGGAGCTGGTGGGCCAGGGCCTGGGCGGGGGCGAGGCTGGTGGTGCCGCTCAGCACGGCAATCTTGAGGGAGGCGCGTTGGGCGGCGGTGAGCGGGGCGCCCAACAGCACGTTCTGAATGAGCAGGGCGGCCAGGTGCGGGTCATAGGTCCAGAAGGAGCCCGGGGCGTGGGTGGCGGGGTCGTAGTGGGTGGACGCGTGGCCGGGAATGGTGCCGAAGCGCACCGCGCTCAGGTTGACGTGACGGGCAAACAGCGCCAAGGAGAGCATCTGGTTCAGATTCAGATTGGTCGTGACCAGCGACGCAAAATCGCGGACCAGAGCGGGGATCTGGGGGATCTCCGACGGCTGCAGGAGTTGGTGCGCCATCACGCGCAGCACGTGCTGCTGCTGCTGGATGCGGCTGATGTCCCCTTCGGGGGTTTGGCGAAAGCGCGTGTACGCCAGCACCTGCCAGCCGTTTAAGTGATGGCAGCCGGCCGGGAGATTGATGCCGAGCTTGCCGCCGCTGGGCTGGTACACCTCGCTGTGGGCGAGGCACAGGGTGAGGCCGCCCATGTCGTTGATGAAGCGGGGAAACTGAAACATGCTGAGGTAGGCGTAATAGTCGACGGGGATGTGGAAGGTGCGTTCGACGACCTGGACGGCCTCGGGCAGGCCGCCGAAGAAGCTGGCCTCGGCGATTTTGGTGAGGCCGACCTGAGGGACGTCCACCCGGCTGTCGCGGGGGATGGAGAGCACGCCCACCTGATGGGTGGTGGGGTCGATGGAGATCAGCATCATGGTGTCGGTGCGATTGCGGGCATTTTTCGCCGTGATGTCGTGATGGCTGGCGGAGGTCTCCAGCGAGCTCCCCATCAACAAAATGGTGATGCGGTGGCGGAACAGCGGCGGGTTTTTGGCGGCGACCCGGGGGGCGAACGCGCCCTGATAACTGAGCGCCTGGTGCGCCCACAGCGCGCCGGTCACCGCGATCGCCACGGCCGCCACGGCCAGAAGCCGACCCCACCGCCATTTCCTGTGTCTCGTGCGCCCGCGCTTCGTCATCATGTGACCATTGTAACAAGCTGGCTCGGTGTGGCTAGACGGCAACATTTATCGGTTTGATGGACCTTGCGGGATAGTTGTGACGAGCACCGCGAGCACACCACGCCTCGGCGCTGCCGGGACCGGCGGAGTGGGGCGGTGCATCGGTCGAAGCCCGGCCGCGGCTCGACTCTTTTACCGGGGGGCCGTCCGTGGGTATACTGCGGACAGTGGATATACCGCGACAGGAGGTCACCGGTGCCCAAGAAGACCATCTACATTCGCGACGGCGATGTGCCGCTGTGGAATCGGGCGGAAGCCCTGGCGCAGGATGATAGTGTGTCGGCCATCCTGACCGCGGCGTTGCAGCAGTACCTGGAAGGTCAGCGGACATTGATCGCCACCGTTCGCTTGGTTGACGGGGCCACCGCGTTTCGCGCCCGTGTCCAGCCGGTCAGCGGCGGCTGGCTGTTGGCCGTGCCGCCGGGATCGGACGGGGATGCGGTGGTGGGATCGTTGCGTGAGGCTCAGGTATGGCCGGATCGCTTTCCGGTGCCCGCCTCCGCCGCGGGCGAGACGCTCTGGGTCTGGCTGCCGGCGACCGCCGTCGCCGCGTTGTGGCTGACGGCCCCGGCCGTGACCGGGGGGGTGGACTACACCGTGGTGGCGCGAGCGGCCTGGCCGATTCTGCGGCAGCGTGCGCGGGCGCACACGACCATCACCTATGGCGGCTTGGGGACCGAGTTGGGAGGCCTCCATCCTTACCATCAGGTGCCCCAGGTGCTGGATGTCATCGCTCAGTGGTGCTTGGCGCATGGAGAACCGGACCTGACCGGGGTGGTGGTGAGCCAACGGAGCGGCCTACCCGGCGAAGACTACTGGCGTCAAAATCATTGGGCCGATCTGCCGGTGGCGGATCGGGTGGACCGATGGCGCGCCGCACAGGAGATCCTGGCGGCCCATGACTGGGCCGCCGAGGCGCCTTTTTAAGACGGGGAGCCGCACAGCAGGCGGTCGTGTCAGTCACCTGAGAGCGCAAGGCCCCGCCGGGCGCGCCGGACAGCAGTGCCTGCCCTGGCCAGACCGCGATGCCGGCGGGTCCAGGCCGGGCGGTTCTGACCCGGATCCAGCCGCCCAAGCGGCGATCTCCTGACGCGAGCCCCGTTGCCCTCGCGGGGTGACGCCGGGTTGGCCGAAGGCGGCTTGGGGCGGCTCCCCCGGTTACGTCCTCGCGCGCTCGGCATGCACGCGCGCAGGGGCCCCCCTTAAAGCCCGTGCCAGAATCAGCATGGCGGCGGCGCGCCTCGGACCCGTTTCGGCATCGTGGAGAGGAAGAGGACGGTCGGCTGGCCGCGGGTCTGTGCGGAGTCGGCCAACCGGGATGGACGGGTGGCGAAGACGCCGACGGCAACGGCTGTACCCACTGCGATTCACGGCGCTCA
>DAHVOH010000186.1 GCA_027318915.1 Clostridiales bacterium | reverse complement strand
CCCGGACGTTATCCCGCCGGCTCCTTCTGCCTGCGGCGTAGCTCCCGACCTTTAACGATTCCTGGACGGACTCCTAGTTCCTCCGCGATGACGCGGGCGGGCGTCGTCTTCCGCGCCACCCACGCCATCGCGCGCGCCTTAAACTCCGCATCATACGGTGGCCGGGTCATTCGTTTTCACCTCGCTCGGTGGATGGTAGATCCATCCCCTTTTCGGGGTGTCCACGATTCCAACCTAACTCCACTCACCGGCTAAGCGGTGCATGCGCCATTGGCCACTGTCCACGACCTTGACTCAAATACAGACTGCTCTATGCGCAGGGTCTGCAGCCGCCATGGGTGCGACACTATCTAGGCCCATGGGATCCCGACTTCGGCCAGAAGGTGGCGCGGGTCCTGCACATCTATTACCGGGTGGAGCTGACGGGCCCCGGCCCATCCGCGTCCGACGCGCCGGCGCTCGTCCAGCGAGAAACCGGCCATGCAGGTGCTGGCTCGCACGGCGCTGAACCGATCGCTCCGACCCAGTGATCTCTGGGCCCAGCTCCTGGCAACGGAGCTATGATCACATGTGTAAACCGCTACCATCGATAGGGATTCGGCTCTAGCTTTCCCAGTGCCCGGAGACCAACGTACCTCGCCGCCAAACCGCCTTCACCCGATGGGCATCAATGTCCTCGGCGGTTTGCCAGGGCATCCCCTGCACCAGGACCAGGTCTGCGTCGTATCCCGGTGCCACGCGTCCAATCCGGTCGGCCAACCCGACGGCGCGGGCGGCGCGACTGGTGGCAGCCCGGAGTGCGTCCTCAGGACTCATGCCAATGCGGCTCACCATAGCCGCTAATTCAGCCCACTCCGATCCCAATGGCAACATGGCGCCCCAGGCATCCGTGCCAAGGACAAACGACGTTCCGAGCTCAAGGGCGTTTCGGAACGCCGCGTCTCGCCCGGGCAGCAGCGTTTGCGCCTTTTGACGGCTATCCGTGGGCATCGGTACTGCGCCGGACGCAATGCGCTCGATGACCAGGAGGGTGGGGGCGACGGTGACGCCGCGTTCGGCGGCGATCCGGGCCTGCTGAGCGGTGATGGCGGTGGCGTGTTCCAAACTGTCCACGCCCGCCTCCAGGGCGGCGGTGATGCCCGCTTCGGTATGAGTGTGCGCAGCCACGGGAAGACCCAAGGCATGCGCTTCGTCCACAATTGCTGCCAGTTCCTCGGCGGTAAAATTGCGCCATTCGTTGCGGTCGCCGATGGACGAGACGCCGCCGCTGGTGAAGGTCTTGATGCCGTTCACACCCATGCGCGCGTATTCTCGCACCATGCGGCGACAGGCCGCCGGCTCGTCGGCTGTGGGGGGGCGGACGGGGAACCCCGGCGGTGTGATGAGGTCGCCGTGCCCGGCCGTCATGCTGATCCAGCCATGCGTCAGCACGCGCGGCCCGACCAGAACGTCCGCAGCAAAGGCTCGGGCGACGGCCACCTCAATTTCGCGGCTGGCCATGTCGCGAAGAGTTGTCACGCCCACCGCCAAGGCTTTCTGGGCTTGGGCGGCAGCGTGAAGGGTCTGTTCCTCGAGCGGCGTCACCAAGCGCCAGTACCGCTCGTCCACCGGTTCCGACCCGGCGTATGCGCCCAGGTGCACATGCGTGTCGATGAGGCCGGGAATGAGGGAGAGGCCGGAGTACTGGTCCGCTTCGGCCGGATCCATGCCAACAATGCGTCCGGATTCCACATGAACGTTCATCAACCCGCGTTCCCGTTCCCCGTCCCAAACACGGATTCCTTCGATATCCATTTTGTCCGCTCCCTTTCGTCCGAAACCTCCCGGTTCATCATGGCGCTCTGTCTCCTGGGTCTCCGCAGTCATCGTGCCCCCGATATATACGTCAGTCAACATCGCGCATGGTCCAAAGTAGGGGTGTCCCGGCACCGGGATGGATCGCGTGGTGGAGTGCTTCGGCGTTGGTATGCGCATTCGCGATCTCGGTTCCGCTTCGCCGCCAACAAGAGGTGTGAGACCTACTAAGTTGAGTCAAGAGGTTTCGACGGCAAGCGAGGGAAGCAGTTGAGTCGGATCATATGGCGTGGCACGCGACAAGATCGCCCACAACACCATGCACAACTTGCCGGCCACGGCGCCGAGGGCCTGGTTCGGGTGCTTGCCTGGCGCCCGTTTGGCCTCGTAGTAGGCGCGAAATCCCGGGTCGTGGTTGCGGGCCGCGAAAGCGGCCAGCCCGAGGGCTCGACGCAAGTAGGGCGACCCCCGCTTGGAGAGCCGGGTCCGCGTCCCTCGAAACTCGCCGCTTGGGTGCACACGCGCATCCAAGCCGGCATACGCTTTCAGTTTCTTGCCGCTGGCAAATCGGGTGATATCGCCGACTTCCCCCAGAATGGCCGCGGCCAGCGTGGGGCCAATGCCCGGCACGCTCAAAATCGGGGTGTCTTCCGGTACCAGGGCTTCCAGGCGCTCATCGATGGTCGCGATTTGGGCCTGGATAAACGCCATCTGCTCCCGCAAGAGCCCGACACTGAAGGTCGCCGCGTCCAACCCATAGGTCACCCCCAACGAGCGTTGGGCCGCAGTTCGCAGCGCCGCGACGGTGTCAGCGCCCAGGCGCCCGTGACTGGCGTCGCGAACCACTGGAGTTAGGTTGGAAACGTGGACACCCCGAAAAGGGGATGGATCTACCATCCACCGAGCGAGGTGAAGACGAATGACCCGGCCACCGTATGATGCGGCGGTTAAGGCGCGCGCGATGGCGTGGGTGGCGCGGAAGACGAAGCCCGCCAGCGTCATCGCGGAGGAGCTAGGAGCCTGTCCAATAATTCGGCTGTAGCGGGGTGAAGGGCAGGAAACAGGAGAGACGAGGGCGAAGGACCGGAGTACCAAGATACGGCCGGAGGAGCGTAGGCGATGCACGTTCGCGCGGGCCACCGCCTCGACCAGGATTGGCTTTTGCCCCCCCGCATGGATGAGTGGA
>DAHVOH010000185.1 GCA_027318915.1 Clostridiales bacterium | reverse complement strand
GGTCCCTAGTACGAGAGGACCGGGATGGACGGATCCCTGGTGTACCAGTTGTCCCGCCCGGGGCACATGCTGGGTAGCTCCGTCCGGTCGGGAGAAGCGCTGACCGCATCTAAGCGCGAAACCCACCCCAAGATGAGGTGTCCACGAACGTTCGACGTTCGAGAGACCCCCGGGCGACCACCGGGTAGATAGGCCCTACGTGGACAGCCGGCAACGGTTGCAGCGGCGGGGTCCTAATCGGTCGAGATCGTTCCCTTGCGTAGTTGTGTCGAACCGCCCGCCGCCGGGGCTCCCGAGCCGGCGGCTTTTCTATACAATACCTAAGACGCATGGTCGTATCGGAAGCTGCCGGGCGTGTCAGGCTAACGTTATGCGCCCTGACATCGGGATGCAAGGGTCCAGGCGCATGTGGCTGGAGGAGGCGTCTATGGCAGACAGCCCGGTGACTTTGGATACCGACGGGCACTGGCACCTCGGCCGTGCGGTGACGGGCATCGAGATTGACTCGCGGCGCGTTCAGCCGGGCAGTGTTTTTGTGGCTATCGCCGGCCATACCTTTGACGGCCATCAGTTTGTCGACGAGGCGGTGCGACGCGGAGCCATCGCCCTCGTGGTGGAAAAGCCGATACCGTCTGTCCGCGTGCCGGTTCTGCAAGTGCCGTCCACGCGCCGGGCGGCGGCGTCATTGGCCGCCACGTTCCACGGGTTTCCCGGACGGCGCTTGGTGGTGACCGGGGTCACCGGCACCAACGGCAAGACGTCGGTGGTGTATTGGCTCCGGCATCTGCTGCACGAGTCGGGCCACCCCACGGGCATGTTGTCCAGCGTGCAAAATGTGACCGGGCGGGACCACGAAGAGGATGCCCATCTCACGACGCCGGAGGCGCTCCAAATTCAGCGAGCGCTGGCGGAGATGGTGGACCAGGGATTGCAGCGTGCGGTGGTGGAGGTGTCCTCCCACGGGCTGGTGCAGCATCGGGTCGACGACATCGACTTTCACACGGCCATTCTGACCAACATTACCCGGGAGCATCTGGACTACCACCACACGATGGACAACTATGTGGCCGCCAAGGCGGATCTGTTCACCCGCCTGTTGAATCCGGAAGGGACCGCGGTGCTCAATGCCGATGACCCATACGCCCAGCGCATCCTGCCCCAGGTCCGGGCCGACGTCCTGACCTACGGCGTGGTTCGGGGCGATGTCCGCGCACGCATTCTGGAAGAGCACCCGTGGTCCACGCGCATCGCCGTGCAGGTTGGCGACGCGAACGAGACGTATTCGGTGGAGGTGCCGTTTCCCGGCCGCTACAATGTCTACAACACCTTGGCGGCTTGGGCGGGAGCGATGTCCCAGGGAGTTCCGTCGTCTGCCATTGCGCCGTTGGTGGCGAGTTTTCCGGAAGTGCCGGGGCGCCTGGAGATTGCGGCGCAAGGCGACGACGTGACCGTGCTGGTGGACTACGCGCACACCCCCGATGGGTTGACCCAAGTGCTGCAGACGGCCCGGCGTTTGCTGTCCCATACCGGACGGCTCTGGCTCGTGTTTGGGGCACGGGGGGGCCGTGACCGCGGCAAGCGCCCCATTATGGGCGCCGTGGCGGCGCGCTTGGCCGATTTTATCGTGTTGACCGCGGACAGCCCCAATCTGGAGTCGGCGCAATGCATCGCGCGGGAGTTGGAAGACGGCCTGCGGGATGAGGGGGTGCTGCCGTACGCGGTGGAACTGGACCGCAAGCGGGCGATCGCGCAAGCGGTGGCCGACGCGCTGCCGGGAGATGTGGTGCTGGTGACGGGTCGTGGACCGGAGGGCGAACAGTTCTTCGGACACGAGACCATTGTCCGTCTTCAAGACCGGGACGCGGCGGCCCAGGCGGTGCGGGAGAGGCTGGACGCCCATCGATGAAGACTTTGCCCATCAGTGTGATCATTCCCATGTACAACGACGGCCATTGGGTGATCGAGGCCATTGGCTCCGTCCTCACGCAAACTGCGGTGCCGGCCGAAATTCTGGTGGTGGACGACGGTTCGCAGGACGACTCCGCCGAGCGGGTGCAACAGCAGTTTGGGGGCGCGGTGCGATTGGAGCGGCGGGAGAACGGCGGACCCAGCCGCGCCCGCAACACCGGAGTGGAGCGGGCGACCCAGCCCTTGCTGGCGTTTTTGGATGCGGATGACGTGTGGGTGCCGGACAAGCTGGAGCGGCAATACGCCGTGTTGAGGGACGAGCCCTCCGTGGGCGTCGTGGCCAGCGACTGGGTTCGGCACGCGCGGGAACTGCCCGCGCAGGTCCCGGACGTGTTGCCGCGCTCCGTCATCACCTACTGGGATACGTTGGGCCTCAATCGTTTTCAAACGTCCACCGTGCTGACCCGAACGGCATTGGTGCGGCAGGTGGGTGGATTTGATCCCGCCGTCGACGGGGCGGAGGACTGGGACCTCTGGGTGCGTTTGGCCCAGCGCGCGCCGGTCGTTAAACTGGATTGGCCGTTGGTGATCTATCGGGACCGGGACGAGGGATACAGCAAAGACGTGTGGCGCGTGTATGAGACCATGCAGATCATGCTGGACAAGCATCGCGCGACGGCGCCGGTCGCGCGCTCGCGGTTCTTGGAGCTGGAGGCGTGGCACCACCTCCGCTTTGCGGTGGCTCTGGCTTTGATGCACGATCGGGAGCACGCGCGGCAGGCGGCTCAAGCGGCATTTGCGGGGGGACGCTGGCCCTATGCGCTGAAAGCCACCACCACGCGCCTGGTGCCGTTTTTATACGGGCGGCTGCGTCGTCGCGGCACGTCGTCCCACCTGCGTTAAACGAGAAGACAGACATCGAGGCGCCGCGAGGTCGGGCTCTGTGCCGAAGGTTTCCCCGGCGACGATGACGTCGGCCCAGGTCGGCGGCCGACACCGTGCCGATGGGGCGACGTGACCGGCGCCCGGAGTTTCATCGGGGGCACCGCGCGTGGGATCGAAGAACGGGCGGGATCCAAGCGGCTCGACGTTTCC
>DAHVOH010000184.1 GCA_027318915.1 Clostridiales bacterium | reverse complement strand
GGAAGGAGTCTGACCGGATGGCGTTCGTGAAGCGACGGTCGCCTCCCACCGCAGGCTCAATCACGGCCGCGTTGGACTCCTTCAGCGCCGAAGTAAGGTTCTACCGCGAGGTTGCGCCGGTCCTCGCCGTGCGGGTCCCCCAGTGTTACGAGGCGCTCGAGGGATCGGCGGGCACGCTCCTGGTCTTGGAGGACCTCTCGGACTGGGCGCCGGGCGGGCAAGCTCCGGTCGTGGCGGCCCAACTGCGATCCCTGCATGACGCGTGGGCGGGAGAGGCGGCGCGCCGCTGGCCGTGGCTCCGGCCGGTGGGCGCCGCCATCGACTTGGTGGCGGCGCTGTACGACGAAACCTGGCCGCGCCTCAGCAACTTCCCGGCGATGCCGGCGGCGGTTCGCGCGTTCGGGTCTCGCCTGCAGGGCCGGGTGCCGGAGACGGAACGGCTCCTCGGCGAGATTCCGCAGCGGACGCTGATCCACGGCGACGCGACCCTCAACAATGTCCGCACCGCCCCCACGGGCGAGGTGGCGTTCTTCGACTGGGAGGACGTATCCTCGGCCCCGGGGGTCAGTGACTTGGCTTGGCTGCTGGTGTCGTCCGTTCCGCCCGAGGACTGGGCCGACACCGTCGACGCCTACGGCTCCGCGCCGCACCTCGCGGCCGCCATGCCCGCCGCGCTGGTCCAAGGTTCTCTGAGCCTGGCGGACTTCGTAGACGACGCCGAACGCCGGGAACCATGGATCCGCCGCATCGAGGCCGGAGTGGCAATGGCGCGGCATCGGTGAGGAGGGAAGGCGTGTCCCGGGACCGGGGTTCCGCCTTGTTCCCGGAGGCCACCTCTCGTGGCCGCGCGCAGGTGGCCGGCCCTATGCGGTGGGCCGTCCCAAGGCCACCCGCGGACTCCCGGCTTCCGCCTCGCACCGCCGCCGGCTACGGCACATTCAGTGGCCCATCCTCCGTAAACAGCGCCCCCGGAACCGGGCCGCCGTTGCTATACATCCAGGCGTCCCAATCATACGCGGCAAACGTTGCGGCGGGACTCGGTCGGAGGGGATTGAAGAAATGCAGGGTCAGCGGGTTGATCCACGGCTCATTGAATCGAACGGTGCATGCCGCCACGGGACCGGTGGGCCAGTTGTGGCTCCGCGTGACGCGGGTGGCGGGGCACGTGATGGTCCACCGCACGGCGGTCCACGGCGTGTGCGTCTCGTGCGCATAATACCGAAAGAGGGTGTAGTCCTCTTGCCAGGGCACGCCGTAAGGGCCGACGAGGAGCGCCTGCGCCTCCCGAAAGTGGCCCGCGAAAAACGCGGTCAATAGGGTTTGGATGCGTTGTGTGGCAGGGTTGGGCGCCGCGCTCGGTCCGCAACCCGCCACCGATCCAAAGAGGCCCACGCCCAATAGGACACCGGCTAGTCGGCGCCATCGCAAGCCGCCGGGACCATTCACCGATGGACCACCACCCATCGCGGCCCCTTCTCGTGTTCGCCCACCGACCGTGTTGTCGAGCGCCGGCCTCCGAACCGATGTGCATCGCCTCCTGTACGTCTCACCAACGTTCTCTCTCCGGTGCCCCACCCCGTCAACGTGGCATCGGGAGACGGTCAGCCTCCCTTTTGTCGCGAGCTCCTTCACGCTGGGCTTTCCGGATGCAACCGACGATGCCATGGCGAGCCGACCCTCGTCTAGCCTTATGAAGGGGGAAATATGGCGAGGGACGGTTCAGCAGGTCGGACCACCCGTTGCGACGGCGGGGCGCCCCAGCAGAGACGCGGTACATCACGCACGCGCCATTCTATGGGATCCCGCGTCGGCGCCTCCACTGACGCAAGCCGCCGTGAAAGGGGACCGGTCAGTCACCAAATCAACTTACCGCCCGCACGTATGCGCCACCGCTAAACCCTTTGCCATCCCTGTGGGACGCCGTGGCCAACCCTGAAGTGGTCTACAATCTCTATGCACCCAATGCCAATCCGGTTATAGGGCGTTGCCTTGTTCAAAAGCCAGCGCCGTCCAAGGCCGTATGGCGGGTGGCCCCGTTCTCCTGGACCGGCCGTCGCTTCGCTGAGGAAGGCGCGCACTGGTTGTTCGACGCCCATTTGGAGCACCATGATGGACTCGTGTGAGCACCGACCCGTGTCAAAACATCCCTGCCGGTCTTGGCTGTTCTTATCCACACGGGTACCCCTGAGGCACGAGAGGAGCGCGTTGTGGACCACTTGCCGTCTCTGGATTGCCCCCCTTTGGCCGATGGCCGCTACGAGCGGTGGTTCACCGACGTGTCGGTGTGGGCTCGCTATGTGGCGTGGGTGGCAGACCGGCATGGCCTCCCTGCTCCGACGTCGCTCTCGGTCGGCACACCGGGCTCCCATCCGGTCTTCCTCACGGCTGGCGGATACGTGGTGAAGTTTTTCGCGCCGCACTGGCCGGAAGACGCGTGGAAAGAGCCCCGGATGTACCGTCTCCTTGCGATGATGTCGCAGGCGGCCATCCCCCACCCGAAACTTCTTGCCGCCGATTGCCTGTTTCCGGGTCGCCCCTGGGCATGGCCCTACATGGTGTTGGAATAGGCCAAGGGGGCACCCGTGGCAGCTGTCGCGCCATCGCTCGGGGTGCATGCCTGGCGGGATCTGGCCGGTGCGCTGGGACGGGTGGTGCGAACGCTGCACTCGGTGTCGTGGGAATCGGCCGTTCCGGGGCTGGCCGATCGCTCAGCGCGGGACTTGACCGAGTGGCGTCGCTCGGCGCCGGACCGGCGCCACTCGGAGCCGCTGTGGGAGCGTCTCGACTTTGCGGGATGGGAGGCCTACTGGGCGGCCGCCTTTTCCACCTCGGCACCGGTTCGCTCCCTCGTGCACGGCGACCTGACGGCGGACAACCTCTTTGTGCGCGTGGAGGGAACGACGATCCACCTTGCATCGATCATCGACTGGGCGGATGTGATGGGGTGCGACCCGGCCTACGACCTGGTGCCCCTCTACATCGCCCTGTTCCGGTGCCAGCCGGCGTTGCTGCGCGCCTTCCGGTCCGGATACGGCGAGGGACCGCTCTTTCGGCCCGG
>DAHVOH010000183.1 GCA_027318915.1 Clostridiales bacterium | reverse complement strand
ACAAGGTGCGCCGGCCCCAGTCCCGCGATTTCGAGAAGCTGGGGATAGAACCGGTCCGCTGGCTGCGGGAGTTCCGGCTGCCGGGAGCGCTCGAGCTCGAGGAGGGAAGCCTCCATCGAGTCGAAGATGCGTTTTCGGCGGGCGACCTGGTGGACGTGATTGGCACCTCCAAGGGCAAGGGTTTTCAGGGCGCCATCCGGCGCTGGGGATTCCACCGGGGCCCGATGACGCACGGTTCCAAGTATCACCGGGGTCCGGGGTCTCTAAACGCCCGCATGTCGGGCGGCGGCGGCCGGGTGTTCAAGGGTCGCAAGCTTCCTGGCCATATGGGCCACCGGCGAGTGACCGTGCTGAAGCTCCGCGTGGAGCGCGTGGATGCAGATCGGAACCTGCTCATGATCCGGGGTGCCATTCCGGGACCGAAGGGGAGTCTCGTCATGGTGCGGGAGTCCGTTCGGGCGCGCCCGAGCGCCAACAACGCCAGCAACGCGCGAAAGGAGGCCTGAGCGATGCCGACGGTGACCGTCTACGGACACGACGGCAACCCGCTGGGGGAGATGGACTTATCAGCGCGGGTGTTTGAGGCGCCGGTGAACATCAACCTGCTTCACCAGGCGGTCGTGATTTACCAGCAGAATCAGCGGGCCGGGACGGCCTCCACCAAGACCCGTGCCATGGTTCGCGGTGGTGGCCGCAAGCCCTGGAAGCAAAAGGGTACCGGCCGCGCGCGGCAGGGAAGTATCCGTGCGCCGCAGTGGCGGCACGGTGGTGTCGCCTTCGGGCCCCATCCCCATAGCTATGCGCGCAAGTTTCCGCACAAGATGCGGCAGGCGGCCATTCGCCAGGCACTGTCGGCCAAGCTTCGCGACGGCGAGCTGACCGTGGTGGCGGACTTCGCCTACCCCCAGGTGAAAACCCGGCAGGTGGCCGACACGCTTCGGAATTTGAACCTGGAGCCCAATGCGCTCCTCATTTCCCGGGGCGCGAATGAGACCCTGAAGCTTTCGGCGCGAAACCTTCCCCGGGTGGAGACAGCCTCCACCGAGGCGCTCAATGCATACACGCTCTTGAAGCATCAGTACGTCGTGCTGGATAAGGATGCGGTGGCTGCCATCGAGGAGGTGTTCGGCCGGTGAAATCCCCCTACGACATCATTCTTCGGCCCATTATCACGGAGGCCAGCACCGATGCGATGGCGCTCAACAAGTACACCTTCGAGGTGGCACGGGACGCCAACAAGCACGAGATCCGACATGCGGTGCAGGTGATATTCAAGGTGCGCGTGCTCAAGGTCAACACCCTGTGGCGGCGCGGCAAGGTCAAGCGGCGCGCGTCGCGCCGCGGTCCCACCGTTGAGGGGCGGACCCCCGACCGCAAGAAGGCCATCGTGACTTTGGCGCCGGGCGACACCATCGAAGTGTTTCAGCAGTAAGGCTTCGCCGAAAGGACGTGTGTCATGCCGGTTCGTAACCTGAAACCGACTTCGCCCGGCGTGCGGGGCATGTCAGTGGCGGATTTCTCGGACCTCACCAAGAAGGAGCCCGAGAAGTCTCTGACCGAACCGCTGAAGAAGTCGGGCGGCCGAAACGTTTACGGCCGCATTACCACGCGCCATCGCGGCGGTGGACACAAGCGGCTTTATCGCCGGGTTGACTTCAAGCGGCGCAAGGAGGGCGTACCGGCCACCGTACTGGCTCTTGAGTACGACCCCAACCGGAGTGCGCGGATAGCGCTCCTGGAGTACCAGGATGGCGAGAAAGCTTACATTCTGGCGCCGGTGGGTCTGCGGGTGGGTGACCGCGTGCAGGCCGGGCCGGGGTCGGAAATTCGCGCCGGCAACGCCATGATGCTCTCGGATATGCCGGTCGGGACCACGATCCACAACATCGAGCTCAATCCCGGTCAGGGTGCGGCCATGGTCCGTTCGGCGGGGACGGCGGCGCAGCTCATGGCCAAAGAGGGCAAGTATGCGCTCTTGCGGCTTCCATCCGGCGAGCTTCGGCGGGTGCTCAGCACCTGCAAGGCCACGATTGGCCAGGTGGGCAATGTCGAGCATGAGAACATCAGCCTCGGCAAGGCCGGTCGGTCGCGGCATCTCGGCCGTCGGCCTCATGTGCGCGGTGTCGCGATGAACCCGGTCGACCACCCGCATGGCGGCGGCGAGGGCAAGTCGCCCATCGGGCGCAAGCATCCGGTGACACCGTGGGGTAAGCCGGCGCTCGGCGTACGCACCCGCAAGAAGCACAAGCGGTCGGACCGGCTCATTGTTCGGCGTCGGAAGTAAGCCATGAGGGAGGCGAGAGCATGAGCCGGTCGGTCAAGAAGGGGCCGTACGTGGCGCCCAGTTTGATGAAGAAGATTGAGGCCATGAACCTGAAGAACGAAAAGCGCGTCGTCCGCACCTGGGCACGCGCGAGCACCATCGTTCCGGACATGGTCGGACACACCGTGGCCGTCCACAACGGCCGTCAGCACGTCCCCATCTACATTTCCGAGGAGATGGTGGGCCACAAGCTTGGCGAGTTCGCGCCGACGCGGACGTTCAAGGGCCATGGCGACCGCACCGAGCGGTCGACGGCCCTCAGGTAGAACGAGGAACGGGGAACGGGGAACCTAGTACCTGGAATGTCTAAGGCAGTAGGCAGAAGGTAGGAGGAGCTCATGGCACAGACGATGCCCGAGGTGCCGGAGGCCCGCGCCATCGTGCGGGGGATCCGCATCAGCCCGCGCAAGGTCCGCATCGTGGTGGACCTCATCCGGGGCAAGGCTGTAGGAGACGCTCTGGCCATCTTGCACAACACGCCCAAGCGTGCGTCCAAAGTGGTGGAGAAGCTCCTGCGGAGCGCCATGGCCAACGCCGAGGCCAACCATGACATGCTGGCGCGGGACTGCTACGTCCACGCCATCTGGGCAGATGGCGGGCCGACATTGAAGCGTGTGCACTTTCGCTCGCGCGGACAGGTCTTTCAGATCTTGAAGCGGACCAGCCACATTACGGTGGTGCTCCGCGAGCGGCACCGTTAGGGATCGAGAGGAGGACACATGGGTCAAAAGATTCACCCGAAGGA
>DAHVOH010000182.1 GCA_027318915.1 Clostridiales bacterium | reverse complement strand
CACCTGCCGGCTTCAATCCTCTCAAGGCTTCGGCCCAGCAACTTGCCGCGTACGGGTTCCCACCCAAGCCCGCTAATGCCGTCGACCTCCATACCTGGGAGGTTGCAGTGACGGGACCACTCGACTGGGTGCCGCCAAACCCCCAATTCGCGGTCGGTTCACTGGACTCGAATGCCAGTGCTTCACCGGACAGCGGCGTGACGAGCACGAACTGCAACGGTAACTGGGCGGGGTACGAAGCCCTCTCCAGTAGCAATGGGGGAATTCAATATGCCTTCTCCGAAGCAAACTGGGTCCAGCCCTCGGTAGATTCGAACCCTACCTATTCCAACAGCTCTTGGGACACTGGCGCTCCTTCGGTCGGGGTGTGGACGGGCGTCGGGGCCGCGAGCAGTGGAGAATACATTCAAGCGGGTGTGTGGGCTGCCTCAACCCAAACCGCGTCCTACCGGTTTGTCACCCAGAACTATCCCTACCAGAAGACGGTGGACCCGGAAGGGCCAGTTGTTTCGCCCGGCGACTCCATCTACGTGAGCGTGTCGTTCGATCCCAACACGTACGACACCAACTTCTGGCTCGAAAACGTAACCACGAACAAGGTGTCATCGTTTACCAATTACACACCTGACTACTCAGGCTCGGCGGCCGACTTTATCGTGGAGTACCCGTCGGTCGCGTTTAGCTCGTATTTCCCGAACTTCGGGTCGGTCACTCTAACGGGCGATGAGGATGCTTCCTATACTGGCTCGATCACACCGATCAACGGCGAAAACGTTATGAAGGACGTGATGACTAGTAATGGAACGTGCTCCGGAACTGCTCTGGCCAATACGGGCGGCATCGATGGTTCCATCCAAGGCTTCAAGGTGTCTTGGGAGAACAGCTGATCGCTGTCGGAGCGCATATGACGCCCGATAGCACGCGGCGAATCTGGCGGGGGCGAGCCCTTCTCCTGGCAGCTGTAGTACTGGCTGTATGGGCTCCCCACGCCTTTCGCTCCCTCATTCTTGCGGACCCGAACGGTACGGTCTTCGCATTGCTGGTGGCGCAGATTTGGCCCGTGGCGGCCGGATGGCTAATCGGGGACCGCAACCCTAACCGTGTCTCCGCTGCCGCGCGGCAGCCGTGGGGACGGTGGATATTGATCCAGACGAGCCTAGCGGCGGCGGTCGGGCTGGGCATCGGGCTAACCGGCATTCCCTGGTTGCAAGGCGTGCGAACCCCCACGTACGTATACATCACGAGGCAGCAGGGGCTGACCGCTTTGGTGGTACTGATCGTGATGGTCGAATTGGCCTCTACGACAGCCCTACTATGGGGCAGTGTGCTCCGCATGATCGGGAGGAAACCTAACGGCCGCGTTCTTGCCCGAGTCGGGGCAACGGTATGGCTGGCGACCGTATTCATGGCCGCCGTCTGGGGTCGCGCCTACATCATATCGATGACTCATGTGCTCACGTGGACAGTGACGGGCGATCTCGCGGGTCTCTTGACTCCCCCGCATTGGGTCCTTCCGTGGCGGCACTTAATTCCGGGAGTCGGGCTTGAGCTTGTCGCACTGGCAAGTGGTTACGTGATGTACCGGGTGATGACATCAGCCTCGGGAGGATAAGCTCACGGATGGAAGCCGCCAAAGGACAAGGACCTCATTACCGGCTGCGACGTGACGCACTATCATTCTTAAGAGCCTCAACGGATAGGTTCCACTGAACGTGCTTCTGAAGGTTTCTTGAGATTATCGATCACCCTCCCGCGGTCGTGGGGATGGTCCCCGAAAATCGGGGTGTCAACCCATCACGCCACGCGCGAAGGAGGGTCTCTCTATCATGCGCGCATTGGACCCCGAAGTGGTAGCCCCCGTCTGGGCGGCCGTCCAGGCCCTCATCCCCGTCCCCGTGGACCATCACCCGTTGGGCTGCCATCGGCCCCGCATCCCCGACCGGGATTGCTTTCAGGTCATGCTGGTCCGCCTGGTCACCGGCTGCTCCTGGGAGGATGCCGAACGCCTGTGTAGCCACCACGTCTCCGACACGACGGTCCGGACCCGCCGCGACGCCTGGGTCCAAGCCGGGGTCTTCGATACGCTGGTGGAGGAGGCGCTGGCGGCCTACGATCGGATCATCGGACTCGATTTCTCCGACGTGGCGATCGACGGGAGCCTCCACAAGGCACCGACAGGCGGGGAAGGGACCGGCAAGAATCCGACCGACCGCGCGAAGCGGGGCTGGAAGTGGTCGATCTGCACCGATCGCCGGGGCATCCCCGTCGGGTGGGCGATCGATGCCGCCAACCGGCATGACCTCGTGCTCCTGGAGCCGACCCTGGCTACGGCGGCCGCGCGGGGGCTGCTGGCCGAGATCGAGACGCTGCGGCTGGACCGAGGCTATGACGCCGTCGCCCCCCTGCAGCGCGTGGCGGCGCGCGGCCTGGACGACATCGTGGTGGCCAAGAAACGCCCCCGGGGCACCGCGGAGGGGAGACGCCCCCACGCGCTGGGCTTACGGTGGCCGGTGGAGCGGACAAACGCGTGGCTGGCGAACTTCGGCCAACTCCGGCGGAACACCGACCGCCGAGTGCGGGACCGCCTGGCGCAATTTGCCTTGGCCGTGACTTTCATCCTCACGGCCAAACTGGTTGACTGGCGTCACCGCTGGTGCCCAGACTGCCGGCCTATCCGCTGAGGCTCTAAGTCACCATCTCGGAATGCATCTACTAGTGGACCGAGACGCCGGTCGTCTGGGCCGTCATTCGTCACCTCAGGCGACGCGCGGACGGTCGACCGCGGTCAGGCGGCGGCGATGCTAGCCGAACACGCTAGCCGGCCGTGCGTCTGCCCGTGGCGCATCCGGTGGGCGTTCGCCCCCTCGAGGGGTGCCGGGTGGGTATCGGGCGGAGGCCCGGGCACCTTCCCCTGCTGGCGGCGGTCAAACAGGCCGGGACCCCGTTGTCCGCGGGCTGCGCGGACAGGACGCGGTGCGGCCGCGGGACCCCACGATGCGAACACCGGGAGCCAGGGTGCCCCGTGGGCATCGCGGAGGTGGTCGTCCCACACCGGCGCGAGCTCCTTCCCGCG
>DAHVOH010000181.1 GCA_027318915.1 Clostridiales bacterium | reverse complement strand
ATTCCGCGACGATCCCCGAAACGTCTCTGGCATGGTTATGGGAGCTGATGCCTCATCCGAATGGTACCGAGCGTTATACGGCCCCGACTATCGCGCGTCCGTCGCAGGACTCTTGACCCCGGAACGCACCGCGCGCGAGGTTGACTTCGTGCTAGACATCACCGGACTGACACCGCCGGGACCAATCGCGGATGTAGCTTCAGGGTGGGGACGCCATGCGGTGGAATTGGCGACGCAAGGCTACGACGTCATCGGTGTTGACCTGAATCCGACATATGTTAACGCCGCCCGGCGTCTCGCCCGGATGCGGGGGATAGGCTCCCGCACCCGGTTTCTCGTCCGGGACATGCGTCAGATACTTCCTGGACCATTCGCGCTTGTACAACTGCTCTTTATGAGCTTTGGCTTTTTCAGCGACCAAGACAATTTCCGGGTTCTCTCCGGATGGGCCAGCGCGCTCAAACCGGGCGGTATCATGCTGCTTGATGTCTGGAACGGCGACGGCTTCAATGAACGGTTTCGTCCGCACGAGGTCTGGCAGGCCAACTTGGCGCTCACCGTCGAAGGGACCCGGGCATATGACCCGTCCACGCGCCGGCTTGCAATCCGTTACACCTACCGATACCGGGATGGGGCCTGCCGCACGTACGACGCCTTATTCCGCCTTTACACGCGCACGGAACTCACGACTCTCCTCCAAGCGGCCGGACTCGACGTGTGGGCCTGGTACGGCAGCCTCATCGGCGAGTCTTGGACGTCCAGTGGCCGCCGCACGGTGGTGTTGGCTCGCCGCCCAACTCAGGAGGTCGGATCACCTGGCCCCTCAAGCTGAGGCCAAGGTGTGCTCGGGGACCGTTGGTAATAGCTTTCGGTCGTTAACCTCGCCCCTGCAGTTACGACTCCGTACAAGTGGGCGCAAACCGTGCAACAGCCTTTCCCGTGTGGCATCATGGGTTGTCCAGGCGCCATTTCCCCACCGAAGGCGGGCACTTCCCGGTGTCCTGACCCATGAATTCGTTGACACTAGGATTTGAGTGAGGCGAGGATCTGATCCGCCGTCTTGACCCAGACATCAGGCCGGGGGTGCTCATTCCAAGTTGCCAGCCCGCCTCGAATGTCCGCGTGGTCAGCTCCGCGATCCATCACTCACCAGATTGGCCCAGGACAAACCCGTGGAAATGCCGTGCAGCGTGAAGCGCGGGGGCCGGGCCAGCCACCGCTGGATTGGAGGTTTATGCGTCGCGTAGTGGTCCCGCACCAGATGCACGGCCGGGTCCGCGGGGCCTGGGATGTCCAGAGGGGACGCCGGATAATGGGGTTGCCCCGACGAGGACTCCGAACATGGGCTTCCACGGCCATGGCGCTCTTCGGCGTTCGACGGCCGAAGCGCCCCCAGGGAGACGCCGACGGCTTGCGGCCGGGCGCCGAAGGGACCAGGCGGCGGCGTGGCGCCAGGGGTCCATGGAAGCGTTGAATCACAAGATGAAACGGCCAACACAGCTCTGGTGTGGCCGCCCAGGTTGGCCTGTTGCAAGCGCGGATTCTTGACACATCGGCCGGGCTCCCGATCCGCAGCCCGGGGTGAGCAGAGGTCGCGGAAGGGACACCGGACCGCGTGTCGAATCGCCCGACCCGTGCTGCGCTAGCCAGACCACATCGACCACGTCTCCACTGTCGCGGAAACACCCGGGACCGCGAATCCGGACGTGACCGGCTCAGTCATCATGCCTCGCCAATCTGGGGATGGAGGCGCCGACCAGTTTGCGTGCATCCTTGTCGGCCAGCCCGACCGCGGGCCACGTTATGACCACGGATTTCCCTAACCGTTCAGAACCGTATCACCCTCCCAGGGTCATGTCACGTTCACCGCTTGGGCCCGGAATCTCCCGCGATCGAAATCTCTCCCGCCGGTGCCCAGGAGTGGCCGACGTCGGCCGCTTGGGCCCGCCGCCGACTACGGCATGCCCGTGAGGACCCCGTTGACGGCGTTCACGGAACCGGTGGCGCCGTTGGAGTACGTGAGGTCCCAGGAGAGTCCGGCCGGGACGATGCTGACGCGGGCGTCCGGGTGCGTCGCAAACCAACCGACCACGCCCGGGTGCGCCGCCAAGTCAGCCAAGACGGCGGCAATGGTGGCTATCTTCATCGGAAGGCGCTTCACCGAGAGACTGATCAGACGGGCCACGCCTCCGGCCGTGGTGACTTGGGCGTCCGCCACGTATGTAACGAGACGCGTGTCGGGACCGGATCCTTGCACCCCGCTCACCGTTTCCCCGAGACCTTGAGCGTGGCCCGAGTCCACAAGCGGCGTGGGATTGACATCGCCGCTCACCCCCAGCGTCGTCAAGGGCCGAGCCGCCGCCCACAGCTTCGCGACCACGACCGACGGCGCCGCCAAAGGTGCCGCCATGGCCGGCAGATTGTCGGTGGCGGCCGTGAGATACAGCGCCAGAGCGGCTCCGGGAGACGCAACCTCGGCATAGCCGGGATACGGCGTAGTGGGCGAAAATTGCGGCGGCCCCACGGAAATCCACTCTCCCGTCGCGGACCCGGATACGGCAGCGTAACGGTAGGCTTGGCCCACCCGCCCATTGTCGGCGTCGTAGGTTCGGGTGTCGGTGCTCAAGCCGACGGACGTCAAACTGCACCAGCCCAAGAAGGAGGCAGCGCTCGGGCCGCCGGCGAGTGCCAGATCCGGATGCACCGCCCAGGTGCGTGTTGCCGGATCGTAATAGTAACTGGGGGTATTCCAGACCTCAAACGGAATGGGTCCCAACTGTCCGGTGTGTGGATCCCAGGTATAGGCCGTATAGGGACACCCCCCTGTTCCGCAATAACCGGTAACCGCTTGGGTGAGCAGCACGGGCGCGTGCCGTGGGAACTCCAAAACGCCGGCCCATTGGACATGGGGCAGGCGCCAGAGTGTGGTCCGGTCAGGCCCGGTAACGACCAGTTGCCCCTGACCCTGGCGGTTGACGGTCACGGTGACCGTGTCGAGACCGGTGGCCGGCAGCAGGTGAGCGGTAAACGTGATCGAGTTGGTGCCATGGGGTGGGTCGATGACCGCTGAGGGTTGATAGGGTGTG
>DAHVOH010000180.1 GCA_027318915.1 Clostridiales bacterium | reverse complement strand
CGACTGGAGGAGGCCCTCCGTACGATCGCCACGGTTGAGCGCAAATTGGTGTCCGACGTCTTGGCGGATAATACTTTCCCCCCGTAGGCCTCGATTTTTGCGGCCAGTCCGTGCACACTATCAGCGTGCGCCGTGTTAACAAGGTGTTTCTCTATCCGATTCCTTCCTCCTGACTGCAGGAGGCTCCGTCGAAACACGCTGGCGGCGGCCCAGTCCGGATCCTGCTGATCCCCTCCTGGTGTCAGGAGGCTCCGTTAAAGCAACCCGGGCCATGTAGCACCGAGGCTGATCGCCACGATCCCTCCTAGGTTAGGAGGTTCCTGGCTCCGTGCCTAACGACCGCCCACAAGAGAGGGGTTTCCGATGCGCATTCGTGTTCTTGATGCTTTGCCGCCACTCCCCCGACCGGGACGGGTTTCTCGGTACCACGACCTCTACCAGCAACTGAACGAGACTCCCGCCGGTGAGTGGGTTCAGATATCCTGCCGCGACTCGGACGACTTTCGCCGCGTGCTGACGAGTCTTCGGACGCACGCCGCGCCCCGGATCCGCACCCGCACCGACGTCAGCCACTTGGTGATTTACGCACAACGGCGGTAGATGCTACCGCCGTGCCGATTGGTGCGCCCGATTCATCCGGTTTTTTCGGCAATGTCCCATCCCAACAATAGCAATTAAACGAGGTGACCCCTATGCCGTCCGCCCTTCAATCGCTCGCTGACTGGCTACCCTCTCTCTTGGCCTCTGACGACGAGGCCGACTTAGCCGCCTTGGCCCGGGCGTTTTCCCAGATTGGGGCCTGGTTGGACGCCCTCGCCCAGATGCCGCCCGCCCTTCGGACCCCCCTCTTGCCTTCGCGGCCTCCCACCCTGGATGCCGCCCCCTCGGAGCCAGCCCTTGTCGGGACGCCGCCGCCACCGTCCGATGTGGCGTCTCCAGTGAATGCCGAGGAGGCTCCTGGGTCCTCAGCCGCCTTGCCGGGCTACCGATTCCAGCGTGCTCTGCGTGGTGGCTGGCTCAGCAGCGGCGTACGGGTCCCAGAAAGCGCCGTGCGCGAGCACGATCTGCAGACAGGCGACCGCGTGACAGCGACGCCGGCCACGCGCGATCCTTTGCCTGGACGCTATTTTGTGACCCTCTTGGCCCGTGACCCTGACCCTTCAGCGCGTGAGCGCACAGTCATTCCCATGGCTCTGGTGGAGAGCGACTCCGATGGCGGGACGCTCATCATCCGCAAGGCGCTCGGCAACGGCGAACATTTCGACCCACCCATCGTCATCCAGGACGCCGACATTCACCGATTGGGCCTCCGTGCGGGGGATGTGGTCGACCTCGCTTACTGGACGGACGACCCCACCAGCATCACGGTCGCCTGGCGTTATCGCGATCTCGCCGCTCCACCTCCCGAGCAAGTGGCGTCACTCACCGTGTCCCGGACCCGCCCCGCCTCGAATCACCTCACAACGGTCGATGTCGTCGCGGAGTCGTCCCTCTCTCCGATCGAGACGGCCCCCCCCTCGCCGCTCACCGCCCAACGGGTTTTCGTGGTGGGGTGCCCGCCCAAACATCGCGAATATCAAGAGGCCGTAGAAGCTGCAGGGGGTCGCTTCGAGGGATTTACCGGAGACGAAACGCCGGACCGCCTCGAAGCGGCCGTCAAACGGTCCGACGTTGTAATCATTTTAAAGGGCATGCTCAGCCACCAAGCCGTCAACGATGCCAAGCGCTTTGCCAAGAAGCACAGCGTCGTGTACCGCATCTGCGGGTCCTTCGGCATCCAAACAGTCGTAGACCGTGCGGCGAAAGCCCTGGCAAAAAAACTGGTCCCTCCGAAGTGACACTCCCAACCCCCTAAAGGGGGTGGGCTTCTAGAGGATTTCCGCAGTGCGGCCTGCCTCTTGCGAGGCCCCGGCGCAGCACGAGGCTGTGGCGGGTGGTTGACCCACGGACTCTTCTAGACAACGCGGGTGCGAACACCCGTGGCCCGTGTCCGGGCGACTACGACGTTCCGGCTCTTGCGACCGGGAGCGGCTGTTTATTCCGCCTCCAGACCTTGGAACGGGACCGGGCCGTCGATACGTGATCCGTTGAGGGAACGCAATCGGCTCTCCGTAGGCGATGGGGTGCATGTTGGCGCTGCCGACCACATCGCGATGGCCGTGAAATCCACAGTGTCGGCACACCCATTCGCGGCCTTTGGGCCGCTGGCGATGTCCGCATTCCGGACACCGGCTGGAGGTTCCCCTCTCCGTGCCGGTGAAGCACACGATGCGGCTCTGCTCGCATTTATGAGTCAGATAATCGATGTCCCGACCGTACTCCCACTGTGACAGGCGTTGGTTGTGATGCCGCCCGATCGAACGCTGACGCACGCCGTCCGGGTTGCCAACGTAGAGGTGACCGACTCCCTGGTGTTGGCAGAAATCGACGATCTTTCGCGTCCCCTTATGGCGGAGGTCGCGCACCTGACGTTCCACCCGGGCACTGATCTTGGACCGGGCGCGTTGGAGCTTGCGCCAACGACGGGAACCTTTGTTGCACCGCGATCGCTTCCGTGCAATGGTCGCCAGGGCCTTATTCCACCGGCGCTTGGCCGACCGAATCCCGCGCCCGGAGACAACCAGAGCGGTGCCGGTATTCGTCGTGACGGCTGCCTGGTGAATCTCTCCCAGGTCTGCGGTGGCGCGGGCTGTCCCCGGTGCTTCCTGGGCCGGTTCGACGGGAACAGATACATGCAACTCGTATCCGTCGTTCCAGACGATCTTGCAGGCCCTGGCATTGGTCGGGAGGTTCACATGGAGAACGATGGATGGTCGGCCCCGCCCCATCGGCAGCACCACGCGACCCGGCCCGACACAGATCGCCTGCGCCGGCCAGAGAATGGGATAGAACCGCTTCTCCTTGTACGGGTAGCGCATTTTGGGGTTCTGCCGCTTCACTTGGCGCGTGGTCTCGATATTGGCCAGAAAAGCATGACCGATCATCTGGACGGTTTGGCTGTGCAAAGCAAACCGTCCCCGGGTCGCCTTCTGGAGGTCGTCCCGATTCGGCCACGGTGTGCGGTGTTGCCGTGCATCCCGGTGGATGTCCCGGCAGAGGTTCCAGACCC